>JAJTHJ010000189.1 GCA_021298875.1 Burkholderiales bacterium
CCAACCGCCGCGCGGATCGAAACCGCCGCCGCGCCGGCCGATCGAACGGCCGACGCGCGCGCCGCCTCCGAGCGCAAGGAAGAACACGATCACACCCGCCAGCGCGCCCAGTGGCAGAGAGGACAGCAACCAGCCTGCGGCGGTGCCTGCGCCGCCACCGGCGAGCAGCGCGCCGGGCGCGCCGAGCACGCGCCGCAGGATTGCTCCGACGACGACGCCGACCATCACAAACGGGATCAGCAAAGCCAAGGCGTCTTCGCCGGCATCGGCTTTGGCTTGCGCCGCGCGCACCGGCGCCGGCAGTCCCTCGCCGGTGACCCGCGCAAAGAGCGCATCCAGCCCGGCGTTGAGTCCGCCGGCGTAATCGCCCTTTGCAAAGCGCGGCCCCATCGCCTCGCGCACGATGCGGCTGGCGACCACGTCGGGCACCACACCTTCGAGCGCCCGCGCCACGCTGATCCAGGCCTTGCGGTCGGCCACCGCGACGACCACCAGTAGGCCGTCGCCCACTCCCTTGCGGCCGATCTTCCACTCGCCGCCGACGCGGTTGGTGAAATCTGCAATGGGCTCGGGTGCCGTGCTCGGGACGACGAGCACCGCGATCTGGCTGCCGCGCTCGCGCTCGAAAGCCGCGAGCTTGGCGTCCAGTGCGGCGCGGTCGGCCGGCGAGAGCGCGCCGGCGAGGTCCATCACCCGCGCCAGCACCGGCACCGCCAGAAGTCCGTCGGGCTGGCGCGGGGCATCTGCCGCCCACGCGGCCGCGGCGAGCAGCAGCGCCGCCAGAGCGGCGAGCCAGCGCTTCATCGCCGCATCACTTCTTCGGCGCGCCGAAGTCCACTGTGGGCGCCTGCTTGATCGCCGCTTCGTTCTCTACCGCGAACTGCGGCTTGTCCTTGTAGCCGAACACCATCGCCGTCAGGTTCACCGGGAACTGCCGCACCAGCGTGTTGAACCCGGCGACCGTGTCGATGTAGCGCTTGCGGGCGATGGCGATGCGGTTCTCGGTGCCTTCCAGTTGCGTGCGCAGGTCCTGAAAGCCCGCGTTGGCCTTCAGGTTCGGATAGTTCTCCGTCACCATCAGCAGCCGCGACAGCGCCTGCGTCAGTTCGCCTTGCGCCGCGTTGAACTTGGCGAGCGCCTGCGGATCGTTGGCGAGTTCGGGCGTCACCTGGATCGCGGTGGCGCGCGAGCGCGCTTCGATCACGCGGGTCAGCGTTTCCTGCTCGAAGTTGGCCTCGCCCTTGACCGTGTTGACGATGTTCGGGATCAAATCGGCGCGGCGCTGGTATTGGCTCAGCACCTCGGCCCAGGCGGACTTGACCGCCTCGTCCTGGCGCTGGATTTCGTTGTAGCCGCAGCCGGACAGCAGTACCGCCAGTGCGGCGGCCAGCCAGAACTTGATCGAACGCATAGCAAACTCCCTTGAGGTAAATGGCAGCGGCGATAGGGGGCGCCGCCGCGCGGAATTGAGGACGGCATCGTAGCGGGCTTTTAGCCGGTGTCGTCGGTACACTCGGCGCATGAGTTCCACCCGCTCCACCGCCGCGCAGGAATTGCGCCGCGCGCTTGCCCAGTACGCCACCGGCGTGGCGATTGTCACCACCACCGCCGCCGACGGTAGCCCCGTCGGGTTGACCGTCAACTCCTTCGCATCGGTGTCGCTTGAGCCGCCGCTGGTGCTGTGGAGCCTGGCGCACAAGGCGGCCAGTCTGGCGGCCTTCCGCGACTGTTCTCACTACCTGGTCCACGTGCTTGCCGCCGATCAGCTCGATCTGGCGCGGCGCTTTGCCACGCATGGCGCCGATCGCTTCGGCGGCATCGCCTGGGAGACCAACGACCGCGGGCTGCCGATGCTCACGCCGCCGGGTGTCGCCTGGTTCGAGTGCGGCAATCGCGCGCAGTACGACGAGGGCGATCACACGATCCTCGTCGGGCGGGTGGACGCCTACGTTTGCACCGGCGGCGTGCCCCTTGTCTTCCACGACAGCCGCTACGTGACCGAACTGCGCGAGTCCGGCCGGCGCGGGGTCGATCCCTGGCGCTAACGTGCCCGGCTGGCGAGGTGAATCCCCAGCACGATCAGCCCCAGTCCGGCAAAGTGATAGGCGTGCGGCGCCTCACCGAGCAGCAGTGTCGATAGCAGCGCCGCGAACACCGGCGTCAGATTGGCGAAGTACACCGGGATCACCGCGCCAACGCGGGCGATGCCGCGATCCCAGGCGTAGTAGGCGACGATCGACGGAAAGATCGCCATGTACAGCAGCACCACCGCCACTGTGGCCGTGGGCTGCACCTGGCCGTAGCCGAGACCGGCTTCCAATGCAGTAAACGGCAGGATCGCCGCCAGGCCCACGACCATCTGCGCGGTGAGGAACGGCGCAAACGGCAACTGCGGCCGCCGCTTGCGCAGCAGCCACGTGTAGGCGGTCCAGGTGGCGTTGGCCGCCAGCATCACGAGGTCGCCGGCGACGAACGACAACCGCAGCAGGTTGCCCGGCTCGCCGCGCGCCAACACCGCCAGCACGCCGCCGATCGAGCAGGCTGCGCCCAGCCACTGCGCCGGGCGTACCCGCTCACCGAAGAACAGCGCCCCCGAGGCCAGCACGAACACCGGCGTCGATGCGGCGATCAGCGTCGTGTTGACCGCGGTCGAGGTTTGCAGCGCCACGTACTGGAAGGAGTTGTAGCAGCCCACACCGAGCACGCCGAGCGCCGCCACCGTGCGCCACTGCGCGCGCAGCGCACTCCAGTGCGTGCGCAGCGCCGTCCAGGCAAAGGGGGCGAAGAGCAGCAGCGCCAGCGCCCAGCGCAATGCCGACACCGCCAGCGGCGAGGCCTCGCCGACCAGCAGGCGGCCGGCCACCGCGTTGCCGGCCCAGAACAGCGGCGGCAGCACGAGCAGGGCGGCAGTGCGGGAGTCGAGTGGAGTCATGCGCGGCACGGCGGGGAGCGCGCGAGGATACGGGAGCGCCTCCCGGCCGACGCCGTGCCGCCGTAGCGCAGACCGCGTCAGCGCATGAAAGGAAATCGTCGCGAGCGCACTGCGGGCGCTCCGAGTAGCGCACCCGCACGGCGTCGTACGGTGGGCAGCCGCAGGCGCGAGTTCCGCGCGCGCAGCGGATTTGCGCTCAAGCGCTCAGCGCGCGGGTGGAGCAACGCCCGGCGGCGGTGGCGTCCCCGGTGGCGGGTAGAGCGCGGGCGCCGCTGCGGGCGGCGGCGGCGTGCCCGGAGGCGGCGTGCCGGGCAGGGTAGGGGCCGGGGGCGGGCTGGCGGGCCGTGGCGCTTCTTGGTAAGAGTAAAAAGCCGGCACCCGATTGCCGCGTGCGTACATGCACTGGCTGTAGTAGACGTCGTAGCTGCGCTGCACCTGAGCCTGCCCGTAGTAGCCATACGCATTACCGGCGCTGGCGCTGCCGAACAGCAGGCCGGTGCCGGCGCCGATCGCCGCGCCCTGGCCGGCGTTGCCGCTGGCCGCACCAATCAGTGCGCCCGCGGCTGCGGCAATCACCGTGGCTGCCGCCGTCGTGTTGGCCGCGCTGTCGTTGCTGCCTTGCACGCTCGGCGCCACCGCATTGCTCGCGTAGCCGCGGCAGATGGCGTCGTCGGCCTGGAACTGCTCCAGCGATTTACCGGTCCCCGGCATCGCCGGCAGGGCCGGCCCGGGCGGGACCGTGGCGCAGCCGGCCAGCAGCAGCGCAGCCACACCGGCAGAAACAAACGGTAGTTTCATGGTGTCTTCTCCTCGCGTCGCGCGCTCAACGCGGCGCCGGTTGCACGTCCTGCGGGCGCACCGGGATCCAAGCCTGGGTGCAGTTTTGCACGTAGGGGTAGTAGCCGGCCGGGTCCGTGCAGTAGAACCACAGCGTTTGCGGCGCGGATGGCGCCGCGGGCTGGGCGGCCGGCGGCGGGCTCTGCTCGACGTAAGGCACCGGCACCGTCTGCGGCACCACGACCACCGGGGGCGGGGTGTAGACGGGGTAGGGGTAGGCATAGGGCCAGCCCCAGGGGCTGCCGATGGTGACGCCAACGCGCGGCCCGTACCACCCGCCGTACCAGCCTCCGTACCAGCGTGGACCGCCGTACCACGGTCCCCACGCGGGCCGGTAGGGCCCCCAGCTTGGGCCCCAGCCCGGTGGCGGCTGGGCCTGCGCCGCGGTCGTCCACGCACCAGCCAAGAGCATCGCGGCCGCCAAACCCGATACCAGTTTCAGCTTCATTGAGAGCCTCCAGCGAACACTGCAACGCTAACGCGGCAGGTGCCCTTGCGGTTGATTGCCGGCAAGGGAAAAGCCGTTGGCGCAACACCCCCTTACAAAGTCGCCGCCGCGACCGGCCACGCTGGGGGCCGCCAGCCGGCGCGGGGCAGCCGTTACGCGAGCAGGTCCTGCTCGGCGGGGTGCCGGCGAAGGTAGGCACGGACGTACGAACAGGCGGGGAGCACCTTGACGCCGTCGGTCCGCGCCTGCGCCAGCGCGGCGGCGACGAGCCGGGCAGCGATCCCGCGGCCTTCCAGCAGCGGCGGCACCTCGGTGTGCGCGAACACCCAGACGCCGTCGCGGGCGATGTAGTCGAGCCGGCACAACCACCCCTGTACGCGCGCCTCGAAGCGCTGCTCGGCTGCGTTGTGAACGACGGAAAACGGCGGCAGCGGAGTCATCGCCGATACTGCGGGTTGAGCCAGGGTGCGCAGGCCATATGTGTCGGAGCTCAGCATACCGAGCGCCATCGATGCCGGAGGGGAAAGGATGAAGCGTTGTCGAGGGTCTGCCGCGCTGGGTGCGCTGTGGCTCGCTGCGTCGTCCGTGTTGCCGTTGCCGGCTGCCGCGCAAGCCCCGGCGCGGCCGGCGCCGCGCGAGGTGGCGCCGCGCGGCCCGCTGCTGGGCGAAGAGCAGGCGCTGATCGCGCTCTTCGAGCGGGCCGCGCCGTCGGTGGCCTACATCACGACCGAGCAACTGCGGGCCACGGGCTTCTTCACCGCCGAGGTGGCGCAGGGTGCCGGCAGCGGCTTCGTCTGGGATACGCAGGGCCACGTGGTCACCAACTTCCACGTGCTCGAGGGGGCCGAACGGCTGTACGTACGGCTCGACGCCGGCGAGCCGATCCCGGCGCGCTTCGTCGGCGGCGCGCCCGAGTACGACCTGGCGGTGGTCAAGCTGGCGCGCGTGCCGGCGGGACTGAAGCCGATACCGCTCGGCACCTCGCAGGATCTAAAGATCGGCCAGTCGGTGCTGGCGATCGGCAATCCGTTTGGACTGCAACGCACGCTCACGCGCGGCATCGTCAGCGCGCTCGACCGCGAGTTGCCCACGCTCGACGGCATGCGCGAGGTCGCCGGCGTGATCCAGACCGACGCGGCGATCAACCCCGGCAACTCGGGCGGCCC
Source organism: Burkholderiales bacterium (assembly GCA_021298875.1). Lineage (GTDB taxonomy): Bacteria > Pseudomonadota > Gammaproteobacteria > Burkholderiales > Burkholderiaceae_F > JAJTHJ01. Next base: position 5,384 of record JAJTHJ010000189.1, read on the forward strand.
GCTGCTCGACAGCGCCGGCCGGCTGATCGGCGTGAACAGCGCCATCCGCTCGGCCAGCGGCAGCTCGGCCGGCGTGGGCTTTGCGATCCCGGTCGATCTGGTCAACCGCATCGTCCCGGCGCTGATCGCCCATGGCAAGGTGCCGTGGCCCGGCATCGGCATCCAGCCGTTGAATCCGGTGCTGACGGCGCGCGCGGGCGTGGAAGGGGTGGCGATCCTGTCGGTCGACCGCGGCTCGCCGGCCGCGGCTGCGGGATTGATCGGCGTCGATCAACGCGCGCGACGGCTGGGCGACACGATCGTCGCCGTCAACGGCCGCAAGATCGAATCCACCGCCGCGCTGGCCGCCGAACTCGACCGCGTGGGTGTGGGCAACGAGGCCGAGCTGACCGTCCAGCGCGCCGACGCGCAGCGCAAGGTGCGGGTGCGCGTCATCGACCTGCGCCGCTAGATCGCCGCGCAGCGCGCCTGAAGCCAGGCCCGCGCCGCGCCGGACACATGCGGCGCGACGCGGCGCCACACCTCGGCGTGGTAGGCGTTGAGCCACTCGATTTCGTCCGCGCGCAGCAGCGCACGATCCAGCAGGCGCGTGTCGATCGGACACAGCGTCAGCGTCTCGAAGCGCAGGAACTCGCCGAACTCGGTGCTGGCATCGGCGACGTTGGCGAGCAGGTTCTCGATGCGCACGCCCCAGCGGCCGGGGCGGTAAATGCCGGGCTCGTTGCTGGTGATCATGCCCGGCTCCATCGCCGTGTGCGGCTCCGGCGGCAGGTGCGGCGTGATGCCGTGCGGCCCTTCGTGCACGTTCAAGAAGTAGCCGACCCCGTGGCCGGTGCCGTGGCCGTAGTCGATGCCGGTCTCCCAGACCGGCGCGCGGGCGATGCTGTCGAGCAGCGGCGAGCGCGTGCCGCGCGGGAAGCGCGTCCGGCTCAAGGCGATCATCCCCTTGAGCACGCGGGTGAAGTCGGCGCGCTGCTCGGGCGTCGTGGTGCCCACCGGCACCACGCGCGCGATGTCGGTGGTGCCGTGCTCGTACTGGCCGCCGGAGTCGATCAGCAGCAGGCCGTGGCCGGTCCGCCCGCGGGTGCAGATCGTCGCGTGCGAGTCTTCGGTGGCGCGGTAGTGCGGCAGCGCGCCGTTGGCGTTGAACGCGGCGATGGTGGCAAAGCTCGGGCAGACGAAACCCGGCCGCCGGGCGCGCGCCTCGGTGATGCGCTCGTCGATGGTGAGTTCGGTGATCGTCTCGTGGCCGAGCGCGGCTTCGAACCAGGCGAAAAACTCGGCCAGCGCCGCACCGTCGTGCTCCATCGCAAAGCGGATGTGATGGATTTCCGCCTCGGTCTTGCGTGACTTGGCGAGTGTGGAGGGATTGATCTGCTCGATCACGGTGGTGCCGTCCGCGACCGCGTTGCGCAGGCCGAGCGTCGTGCGCCGCGGGTCGAGCAGCAGGCGGCTGCCCGCAGGCAGCCGCGCCAGCCGGGGCGCCGCGTCTTCGTAGCGGGCCAGTGCGATGCCGTCGGCACGCAGCCGCTGCACCAGTGCCGCCGGCAGCTTGCGCGCATCGACGAAGAGCGTCGCTTCCGCCGTGC
>JAJTHJ010000268.1 GCA_021298875.1 Burkholderiales bacterium
CGGCGGCTTTGGCCTGTGCGGCATCCCGGAGGCGCTGATTGCGGCGCTGCGCGACTTGGGGGTGAAGAACCTCACTTGCGTCAGCAACAACGCAGGCGTGGATGGCTTTGGCCTCGGCCAGTTGCTCGCCACGCGGCAGATCAAGAAGATGATCTCGTCCTACGTGGGCGAGAACAAGGAATTCGAGCGCCAATATCTGGCCGGCGAGCTGGAACTGGAGTTCACGCCGCAAGGCACGCTCGCGGAGCGGATGCGTGCGGGCGGCGCCGGCATCCCGGCGTTTTTCACGCGCACCGGCGTGGGCACCATCGTCGCCGAGGGCAAGCCGACGCAGACCTTCGACGGTGTGTGGGGCGGCAAGGAGTATGTGATGGAGCGCTCGATCCGCGCCGACCTGTCGCTGGTCAAGGCCTGGCGCGCGGACAAGCAGGGCAATCTCGTGTTCCGCAAGACTTCGCGCAATTTCAACCCGGTGGTGGCGATGTGCGGCAAGGTCACGGTGGCGGAGGTCGAGGAGATCGTCGAGAACGGCAGCATCGATCCCGATCACGTGCACACGCCCGGCATCTTCGTGCAGCGGATCGTGCTGAACACGACGCCGGAAAAGCGCATCGAACAACGCACCGTGCGGCAGAAGTAAGGAGCGCAGACCATGGCATGGACTCGTGAACAAATGGCCGCGCGCGCCGCGCAAGAACTGCGCGACGGCTACTACGTCAACCTCGGCATTGGCCTGCCCACGCTGGTGGCCAATTACATCCCGGCCGGGATGGATGTGATGCTGCAATCGGAAAACGGCCTGCTCGGCATCGGGCCGTTTCCGCTCGAAGAAGAGGTCGATCCCGATCTGATCAACGCCGGCAAGCAACTGGTGACGGCGCTGCCGGGGTCGAGCTTTTTCTCCAGCGCGGATTCTTTCGCGATGATCCGCGGCGGGCACATCAACCTCGCCATCCTGGGCGCGATGCAAGTGGCCGAGAACGGCGATCTCGCCAACTGGATGATCCCCGGCAAACTGATCAAAGGCATGGGCGGGGCGATGGATCTCGTCTCGGGAGTCGAGCGCGTGATCGTGCTGATGGAGCACTGTGCCAAGAACGGCGAGCACAAGATTCTCCAGCGCTGCACGCTGCCGCTGACTGGGCGCGGCGTGGTCAACCGGATCATCAGCGACTTGGGGGTGTTCGACATTGGCGCCGATGGGTTGACCGCGGTCGAACTGGCGCCCGACGTGACGCAGGAAGAAGTGCGGATGAAGACCGGCTGCCACGTGCGTTTGTCGCATTTGGTGGCGGCTTGATGGTTGGTCGGACGCACCGGACTCGCGGCAGTCGGCGTCGTGGCCAACGGTCTTCCCTCACCCCAACCCCTCTCCCACCGGGAGAGGGTGGCCGCGCGGCCGCCGGGTGAGGGAAGACCGCTGAACGAAGTCGCCGTCGCTCGATGGTCCGCGGAGTCCTGACAAGCGGTTGCAACTTATGAGCACCCACAACCACCTCGGCTCCCACGCCGACGGCGATTCCGGCTACACGCACCAGTCGGGCGCCAGCGGCGGCCGGGCGCTGGCGTTTGCGGTGGTGCTGACCACCGGCTACGCGCTGGTGGAACTCATCGGCGGTTTGTGGTCCGGCTCGCTCGCGCTGCTGGCCGACGCCGGCCACATGGCGACCGACTCCGCGGCGCTGCTCTTCGCACTCGCCGCCAACATCATCGCGCGGCGGCCGGCATCGGATCGGCATTCGTTCGGCTTGGCGCGCGCCGAGGTGATCGCCGCCTTCGTCAACGCCATCGCGATGCTGGCCGTGGTGGTGTGGATTTACATCGAGGCCATTGACCGCATCCGCCATCCCGTGGAGGTCAAGGGCGGCGAGGTGTTCCTGATCGCGGTGATCGGCTTGTTGGTGAACATCGCGGTGGCCTGGGTGCTGTCGCGCGACCGCGAGAACGTCAACACCCGCGCCGCCTTCATCCACGTGCTGGGCGATCTGCTGGGGTCGGTCGCGGCGATCGTCGCCGGCTTGGTGATCTACTTCGGCGGGCCGCTGGTGGCCGACCCGCTGCTGTCGATGTTCGTTGCCGCGCTGATCCTGCGCTCGACCTTCGGCGTGCTCAAGGAGACGACCTTCGTGCTGATGGACAGTGTGCCGCCGGGGGTGGATTACCAGGAAGTTGGCCGCCGGCTCGCGGCCATCGGCGGTGTGAAGTCGGTGCACGATCTGCACGTGTGGTCGATGGTGCCGGGGCGCAGTGCGCTCTCTGCGCACGTGCTGGTCGAAGACATCGCCCGCTGGCCGGCCATCCTGCGGCAGGCGCGCGAGATACTGATCAAGGACTTCGGCATCGACCACGTGACGCTGCAACCCGAATGGCTGCGCGCCGAGCCGATGCCGGCGGCGATTCCGGTCAAGCCAGCGTCTTGAAGAGCCAGAGGGCGCCGAGCAGGATCGGCTGGTGCAGCAGATAGGCGGTGAGCGGCCAGCGGCCGAGCGCGACCAGTGACCGCGGGGGTCGCTCGTTCAAGCGTGCCGCGGGACCGGCGAGCGCAAACCCCCGCTTTTGCCACAGCGCGCCCAGCGCGAGACCCGCAGCCACGGCCGCGAACCAGGGGAAGATCGGCACGTAATCGATCGAGCGCGGCCTGCCGGTGCCCAGGCCGACGATGCTCCCGAGTTCCGAGTTGAACCGCGGGTCGCTGTACCCGGCCCACAGCAGCAGCGCGCCGGCGGCGACCAGCAGGTTCCACGCCCCCCAGACGCACCAGCGGCCAGGCGAGCAGCAGCGCGACCGCCACGAAGTGCAAGATGCCGAAGCGGACGAAGAGCGGCCCCACCACCAGCGCGCTGCCGGCCGACACCAGCGCGGCCGCGCCGGCAACCTGAAGCCAGCGCCACGCAAAGTCTGCGGGCGATGGCCGCCACTGCGCCCGCAGCACGAGGCCCAGGCCCACCAGCAGCAGGAATTGCGTGGTGATCGCCGTGCGCCAGGCGATCCAGACCGGGTCGCGCGCCATCACCGTGCCGTACCAACCGAAGAAGGTCAGGTCGTAAATGAAGTGGTAGACGATCATCTGCGCGATGGCAAAGCCGCGCAAAGCGTCGATCAACGGCAGGCGGGCGGGGCTTGGCATCGCGGCAGGCGGGGGCGGCGCGCGGCAGTGGCAGAAGAGTCTAAGGGGCGTCGGTATACTGCCGCTTTACCGGTAGCGTGCGGCGCAGCCAGCGCGGCGAACAGAGCAAAAGATGACGAAATACGTCTTCGTTACCGGTGGCGTGGTGTCCTCGCTCGGCAAGGGCATCGCCGCCGCCTCCCTCGCTGCGATCCTCGAATCGCGTGGCCTCAAAGTCACCCTGATCAAGCTCGATCCGTACATCAACGTCGATCCGGGCACGATGTCGCCGTTTCAGCACGGCGAGGTGTTCGTGACCGAAGACGGCGCGGAGACCGACCTCGATCTGGGTCACTACGAGCGCTTCATTTCCACGCGCATGCGGCGGGTGAACAACTTCACCACCGGCCAGATCTACGAGTCGGTGATCAAGAAGGAGCGGCGCGGCGAATACCTCGGCAAGACCGTGCAGGTGATCCCGCACATCACCAACGAGATCCAGGACTACGTCGAGCGCGGCGCGCGCGCCGCCTGGGACGGCAAGGCCGACGTGGCGATTGTCGAGATCGGCGGCACGGTGGGCGACATCGAGTCGCTGCCCTTCGTCGAGGCGGCGCGGCAGATGAGCCTGCGGCTGGGGCGCGGCGCCTGCTGCTTCGTGCATCTGACGCTCGTGCCGTTCATCCCCTCGGCGGGGGAACTCAAGACCAAGCCGACCCAGCACAGCGTGCAAAAGCTGCGCGAGATCGGCATCTCGCCCGACGTGCTGCTGTGCCGGGCCGACCGGCCGGTGCCGGACGAGGAGCGGGCCAAGATTTCGCTCTTCTCCAACGTGCCGCTGAATTCCGTGATCTCGGTGTGGGACGCCGATTCGATCTACAAGATTCCCGGCATGCTGCACAAGCAAGGGCTGGACGAGATCGTTTGCTTCACGCTCGGCATCGTGCCGCGGCCAGCCGACCTGTCGGCCTGGGAAAACCTCGTCTACGCGCTCGAGCATCCGCAGCACGAAGTGACCATCGGCATGGTCGGCAAGTACGTGGAGTTGTCGGATTCGTACAAGTCGCTCAACGAGGCACTGGCGCACGCCGGCATCCACACTCGCACGCGGGTGAAGATCGAATACGTGGATTCCGAGCAGATCGAAAAGACGGGCCGCGCCGATCTGTCGCATCTGGATGCGGTGCTGGTGCCGGGCGGCTTCGGCAAGCGCGGCACGGAGGGCAAGATCGCCGCGGTGCGCTACGCGCGCGGGCAGGGCGTGCCGTATCTGGGTATCTGCTTCGGCATGCAACTGGCGACGATCGAGTTCGCCCGCCACGTCTGCGGCCTCGCGGGGGCCAACTCGACCGAGCTCGACCCCGACACGCCGCACCCGGTCGTGGCGCTGATCACCGAGTGGATGGACCGCACCGGCCGCATCGAGCGGCGCGACGAGCAATCCGACCTCGGCGGCACGATGCGGCTGGGCGCGCAACGCTGCCCGGTGGAGCCCGGCACGCTGGCCGCGCGCGTTTACGGCGCCGAGGTCAACGAGCGGCACCGCCACCGCTATGAAGTGAACCCCGCCTACGTGCCGCAACTGGAGGCCAAGGGTTACAAGATCAGCGCGCGCACGCCCACCGAGCATCTGCCTGAGATCATGGAGTTGCCGTCGCATCCGTTCTTTATCGGCGTGCAGTTCCACCCCGAATTCACCTCTACGCCGCGCGGCGGGCATCCGCTGTTCAAGGCGTTCATCGAAGCCGCGCTCGCCTATCAGCAAAAGCGCGGCGGGCCGCATTTGAGGAAGGTGGCGGCGTGAATCTCGCGCACAAAATTCCCTCCCCCGCTTGCGGGGGAGGGTTAGGGTGGGGGCGGAACTCGGTATGAAGCTCGCCGGCTTCGACGTTGGCCTCGACCGGCCGCTCTTCCTGATCGCCGGCCCCTGCGTGATCGAGTCCGAGCAACTCGCGCTCGACACCGCCGGTGCGCTGAAGGAGATCACCGCGGCGCTAGGCATCCCCTTCATCTACAAGTCGAGCTTCGACAAGGCCAACCGCTCCTCGGGCGCGAGCTTCCGCGGCCTCGGCATCGACGAAGGGCTGCGCATTCTGGCCGAGGTCAAGCGCCAGATCGGCGTGCCGGTGCTGACCGACGTGCACAGCGAAGACGAAATCAAGCCGGTCGCCGCCGTGGTCGATGTGTTGCAGACCCCGGCATTCCTGTGCCGGCAAACCGACTTCATCAGTGCCTGCGCGGTGGCCGGCCCGCCGGTCAATATCAAGAAGGGCCAGTTCCTCGCCCCGCACGACATGAAGAACGTGATCGACAAGGCCCGCGCCGCCGCACGCGCGGCCAGCCTGTCCGAAGACCGCTTCATGGCCTGCGAGCGTGGGGTCAGCTTCGGCTACAACAATCTGGTGAGCGACATGCGCGCGCTCGCCATCATGCGCGAGACCGGCTGCCCGGTGGTGTTCGATGCCACGCACTCCGTGCAGCAGCCGGGCGGCCTCGACGGTCGCTCGGGTGGCCAGCGCGAGTTCGTGCCGGTGCGGTCGCGCGCCGCCGTGGCCGTGGGCGTGGCCGGCCTGTTCGCCGAGACGCACCCGGATCCGGAAAAGGCCCTCTCGGATGGTCCGAACGCCTGGCCGCTGGGCAAGATGAAGGCGCTGCTGGAGACCCTGGTCGAGATCGACCAGGTCGCCAAGCGCGCGCTCGCCCGCGATGCCTCCCTGCTCTGATCCCTACTTTCCCTTTCCTCCCGACACACGCCATCCATGACCACCGCCATCACCCGCGTCCACGCCCGCGAGATCCTCGATTCCCGCGGCAATCCCACGCTTGAAGCCGAAGTCACGCTGGCCAGTGGCCACACCGGTCGCGCGGCCGTGCCCTCGGGCGCCTCGACCGGCACCAAGGAGGCCGTGGAGCTGCGCGACGGCGACAAGAGCCGCTACCTGGGCAAGGGCGTGACCAAGGCCGTCGGCAACGTCAACACGACGATCGCCTCGGCGCTGAAGGGCTTCGACGCCGCCGACCAGGCCGGCCTCGACGGCAAGCTGATCGCGCTGGATGGCAGCGAGAACAAGGGCACGCTCGGCGCGAACGCGCTGCTCGGCGTCTCAATGGCCGCGGCGCATGCCGTGGCGGCTTCGCGCGGCCTGCCGCTGTGGAAGCACCTCGCCGGTGACCGCGCGCCGGTGCTGCCGGTGCCGATGATGAACATCATCAATGGCGGCGCGCATGCCGACAACAACGTCGACATGCAGGAATTCATGGTGCTGCCGGTCGGCTTCGACCGTTTCGCCGAGGCGCTTCGCGCCGGCACCGAGATCTTCCACGCGCTGAAGGCGGTGCTGAAGGGCCGCGGCCTCAGCACCGCCGTCGGCGACGAGGGCGGCTTCGCGCCGGACCTCAAGTCGAACGAGGAAGCCATCGAGGTCATCCTCGAGGCCATCGGCAAGGCCGGCTACCGTGCCGGCGAAGACGTGCTGCTCGGTCTCGACGTGGCCAGCTCGGAGTTCTTCGAGAACGGCAAGTACAACCTCGTGGGCGAGGGCAAGCGCCTCTCGACCGAGCAGTTCGTCGATTTCCTCGCCGGCTGGTCGCGCCAGTACCCGATCATCACGATCGAGGACGGCATGTCCGAGCACGATTGGGACGGCTGGGCGCAGCTGACGAAGGCCGTGGGCAGCACGGTGCAGCTGGTGGGCGACGACCTGTTCGTCACCAACCCGAAGATCCTCAAGCAGGGCATCGACCAGGGCGTGGCCAACGCCATCCTGATCAAGGTGAACCAGATCGGCACGCTGACCGAGACGCTTGAAGCCATCGCGATGGCCGAGGCCGCCCGCTACGCGCAGGTCATCTCGCACCGCTCGGGCGAAACGGAAGACACGACGATTGCCGATATCGCTGTGGCCACCACGGCGACCCAGATCAAGACCGGCTCGCTGTGCCGCTCCGACCGCGTGGCGAAGTACAACCAGCTGCTGCGCATCGAGGAGGCCCTGGGCGCTTCGGCGCGCTACGCCGGCCGCGCCGCGTTCACCAGCCTGAAGCGCTGACCGCCCAGTGATCCGCCGTTGGTTGCCGCACGTCGTCCTCGCGCTCGTCGCCTTCGCGCTGCTCTGGCAGCTCGAGCGCGGCGAGGGCGGACGCGGGCAGCTGGCGGAATTGCAGGCCCGGGTGGCCGCACAGCAGGCGGAGAACGCCCGCCTCGAACAGCGCAACCAGGCGCTCGCCGCCACCGAGACAGGTGAGCACCGGCTTGCCTTCCAGCTCACGCCAGCCGCGCCAATGCGGGTCGTTCGCCGCCAGCGCCACCATCACGCC
>JAJTHJ010000318.1 GCA_021298875.1 Burkholderiales bacterium
CCCTTCTACGTGATCCGCCTGCTCGGCGGCACGCTGTACCTGCTGGGCATGGTGCTGATGCTCTACAACGTGGTCAAGACGATCGGCGCCGGCCGCGCGGTCGAGGAGGCCGTACCGGCCCCGAACCTGGCCCACGCCTAACCGTTGCAAGGACACCCTCATGAAACTGAATCACGACTTCATCGAGCGCAACTCCTGGCTGATGATCATCCTGATCGCGCTGCTGGTCGCGGTCGGCGGGCTGGTCGAGATCGTGCCGCTCTTCTTCCAGCGCCAGACGACGCAGCCGGCGGCCAACATCAAGCCCTACGCGCCGTTGCGCCTGGTCGGGCGCGACGTGTACATCCGCGAAGGCTGCTACAACTGCCACTCGCAGATGGTGCGGCCGTTCCGCGCCGAGACGCTGCGCTACGGCCACTATTCGGTGGCCGGCGAGTTCGTCTACGACCACCCGTTCCAGTGGGGCAGCAAGCGCACCGGCCCGGACCTGGCGCGCGTCGGCCAGCGCTACTCCGACGAGTGGCACCGCATCCACTTCAACAACCCGCGCGACGTGGTGCCGGAGTCGAACATGCCGGCCTACCCCTGGTTCGCCAAAAACAGCGTCGAGGGCGTGGACGTGCAGGCGCGGATGCGCGCACTGCGCATCGCCGGCGTGCCCTACAGCGATGCCGAGATCGCCGCCGCGCCGGAGGCGCTCAAGGGCAAGACTGAACTGGACGCGATCGTGGCCTACCTGCAAGGGCTGGGCACCGATCTGCGCAACGTGCGCTAAGGGGTGACCGACATGGACATCAACATGTTGCGCTCGCTCGACACGCTGCTGCTGCTGGTGGCGTTCCTCGGCATCGTCTGGTGGGCCTACCACCGCAAGAGCAAGCAAGGCTTCGATGAGGCCGCTAGTCTGCCGTTTGCGGACGACACGCGGCCCGGCAACGGTTTCGACAGGGGCGGCAAATGACCGACTTTTCCAGCGTCTTTTGGGACTACTACATCCTGATCATCACCGTTGTCTCGGTAATCGGCTGCGCCGTCTTTCTGTGGACACAGAGCAAGACCAAGGTGGCGGTCGGGCCCGACGGCAAGGTCAAGACCACCGGCCATGTGTGGGACGGCGATCTGGCCGACTACGACAACCCGCTGCCGCGCTGGTGGATGTGGCTGTTCTACATCACCGTGGTCTTCGCGCTCGTCTACCTGGCGCTGTTCCCCGGGCTGGGCACCAAGTTCGGCGGGCTGCTCGGCTGGACATCGTCCGGGCAGTGGCAGGCCGAGGTCAAGGCGGCCGACGCCAAGTTCGGGCCGCTCTTTGCGCAGTACGCGGCGCAGCCGCTCGAGCAGGTGGCCCGCGACAAGCGTGCGGTGCAGATGGGCGAACGCGTCTACCTGAACAACTGCGCGCAATGCCACGGCACCGACGCGCGCGGCGCCCGCGGCTTTCCCAATCTGGCCGACAACATCTGGTTCTGGGGCGGTGCGCCGGAGCAGATCAAGGCCTCGATCGTCGCCGGTCGCAACGCGCAGATGCCGCCGATGGCCGCCGCGCTCGGCTCGCCCGAGGACGTGACCGACGTCGCCAATTACGTGCTCTCGTTGTCGAACTCCACCCACGACCCGGTGCGCGCGGCGCGCGGCAAGGAAAAGTTCGCCGCCTGCGCCGGCTGCCACGGCATCGACGGCAAAGGCAACCCGGCCATCGGGGCACGCAACCTGACCGAAGGCGGCTGGCTGTATGGGCGTACGGTGGCGTCGATCACTGAGGGCATAAACAAAGGGCGCTACGGTGTGATGCCCGCGTTCAAGGGCATCCTGACCGAAGCGGAGATCCATCTGGTGTCGGCCTACCTGTTGTCCTTGAGCCAGTCGCCGGCGGCCGCCGCACCCGCGGCAGCCCCGGCCAAGTAGGGGCGCACCGGCCGGTGCGGGCGCGGCGGCGGGCGGCGCCCGTTGCCGCCTTGTTGCGGTGTGGCTCGAAAGATGGACATGACTCCGATTGCCGAGGTCCCGCGCGCCAGCCCCTCGCCGGCGTCGCCCGCGGGCGACGAGGCGGCGCCCGCCGTGGTCCAGGGCCTGTACGCCAAGCGCCGCGAGATTTACCCCCGCGCCAAGATCGGCGACTCGCTGGCGTTGTTCCAGAAGTGGCGCTGGGCGGCGGTCTGGGCCACACAGCTCGTCTTCTACGGCCTGCCCTGGCTCGTCTGGAACGACCGCCAGGCGCTGCTTTTCGATCTGGCCGCGCGCAAGTTCTACATCTTTGGCCTGGTGCTGTGGCCGCAGGACATCATCTTCCTGACAGCGATTCTGATCATCGCCGCGCTGTCGCTGTTCCTGTTCACCGCCGTCGGCGGGCGCCTGTGGTGCGGCTATGCCTGCCCGCAGACCGTCTATACGGAAATCTTCATGTGGGTCGAGCGGCGCATCGAAGGCGACCGCGCCGAGCGGATGCGGCTGGACCAGTCCCCGTGGTCGGCGCGCAAGCTGGCGATCAAGAGCGCCAAGCACGCGGCGTGGATCGCGCTCGGCCTGTGGACGGGCTTCACCTTCGTCGGCTACTTCACGCCGATCCGCGAACTGGGCGTGGAGATCCTGCGACTGGACATTGGCGGCTGGTCGGCCTTCTGGGTGCTGTTCTACGGTTTTGCCACCTACGGCAACGCCGGTTGGATGCGCGAGCAGGTGTGCAAGTACATGTGCCCGTACGCGCGCTTCCAGAGCGCGATGTTCGACAAGGACACACTGATCGTCACCTACGACGCCCGCCGCGGCGAGCCGCGCGGCCCCGGCCGCCGCAACGCCGATCGCGCCGCACGGGGCCTGGGCGATTGCGTGGACTGCAAGCTGTGCGTGCAGGTCTGCCCGACCGGCATCGACATCCGCAACGGCCTGCAGTACGAGTGCATCGGCTGCGCGGCCTGCATCGACGCTTGCGACCACGTGATGGACAAGGTCGGCCGGCCGCGCGGGCTGGTGCGTTACACCACCACCCACGCGCTCGAAATGGGCTTGGATCGCAAGGCGATCTGGCGCCGCGTGTTCCGGCCGCGCATCTTCGTCTACACCGGCATCCTGGCCACCGTGTTCGCGGCGCTGGTGGTGGCGATCTCCGTGCGCGTGCCGCTGAAGGTGGACGTGATCCGCGACCGCGGCGCCATTGCGCGCGAGACCGACGACGGCCGCGTCGAGAACGTCTACCGCTTGCAGGTGAGCAACACCACCGAGCGGGCGCGCCGCTTCGTGGTGAGCGCCGGCGGCCTGACCGGGCTCGCGCTCGCCTCGGAGCCGGCCTTCGAAGTGCCCGCCGCCGCCACTGCCTCGGTGCCGCTTCGTTTGCAGGCGCCGGCCGACGACGTGCCGGCCGGCTCGCACAAAGTGCAGATCGACGTCGTCGCGCAAGACGACCCAGCCGTACGGGTGACGGAGCAGACGACCTTCCTCGGCGTGCGCCGCTAAAGTGGAGTTGTTGCGATGAGTGCAGTGCTTATGCCCAAGCCTTGGTACCGCGAACCCTGGGTGTGGTTCGTCATCGGCCTGCCGCTGACGGCGGTGGTGGCGAGCTTTGTCACGCTGGCGCTTGCCCTGCGCAGCGACGACGGCGTGGTGGCCGAGGACTACTACAAGCGCGGGCTCGCCATCAACGAGCAACTGGGGCGCAGTGCGGAAGCGGTGCGCCTGGGGCTCGTCGCGACCATCGAACTGGAGGGCGTGCAGCCGCAGGAGCGCATCCGCCTGCGCTTGAGCGGCAAGGAGGCGGTACCGCTGGAGGCGGCGATCAAGCTGCGGCTGGTCAACCCCGGCCGCAGCAGCGGCGACCGCGTGGCCGTGCTGGCACGCACGGGCGAGGGCGACGCGTTCAACGCCGAGTACGTGGGCGCCTGGGGCGACGCCGCGCCGGTGTCGGATCGCGTGGCCTGGCGCGTCGTGGTCGAGGGCCAGAGCTGGCGCATCGATGGCGACGCCGGCGCGGTCGGCGGTGCCACGTCGTTGCGCCTGGCGGCGGTCAAGCCGCAGTAGCGGCGCCTCGGGCACCGCGCCGCCTGGGGAGCAGAGCGATGGACAAGAGCTTCGCACAACGGCTGCTGTGGGTGCTGTGGCCGTCGTTTCTGGTGGCGGCAGTGGCCGAACTCTTTCTCTTTGCGGTGTTCGACCCGGCCGACCTGCATCTTTTCGGCTCGCCGGTGCAGGCGAGCCGGATGACGGTTTATGCGGCGGGGTTCTTCCTGATCTGGGCCGCGACTGCGGCGGCGAGCGCGCTGACCGTGTTCTTGCAGCGCTCGCCGTTCGAGGTCAATCGCTGTCCGGTCGAGCCGACCGAGCGTCCGCCCGGATGCCCCAAGCGGGCGGGCGGCGAGTGCGATGGTGGGACGTGCGCGCCGCAGGCGCGCAACTAACTAACAGCTGGCCGCCGACTGACCGGAAACGATGTGCCGCAGCCCGTCCGGGTTGGTAATGCGCACGTGCTTCTGATTGACTTCGATCAGGTTCTCGCCGGCAAAGCGCGACAACACCCGGCTCACCGTCTCCAGCTTCAACCCGAGAAAGCTGCCGATCTCTGCCCGCGTCATCCGCAGCACGAACTCGGTGCGCGAATAGCCGCGCGCCTCGAAGCGCTGCGACAGGTTGAGCAGAAACGCCGCCAGACGCTCTTCCGCGTGCATGCTGCCCAGCAGCAGCATCACGCCGTGCTCGCGCACGATTTCGCGGCTCATCACCTTGTGGAAGTGATTGCGCAACACCGGCACCGCGTTAGCCACGTCTTCCAGCCGCTCGTAGGGGATCACGCAGACCTCGGTGTCTTCCAGCGCCACCGTGTCGCACGAATGCGTCTCGTTGCTGATGCCGTCCATGCCGAGGAGTTCGCCACCCATGTAGAAGCCGGTGACCTGCTCGCGCCCGTCGGAGGACATGACGGTGCTCTTGAGGAAGCCTAGTCGCACCGCATAGAGGGACTCGAAGCGGTCGCCGGCGCGGAACAGGCTCTCGCCCCGCTTGATACGGCGGCGCGTGGCAACCAGTTCTTCCAGCTTCTCGATGTCCGGCAACGACAGGCCCAGCGGCAGGCACAGCTCGCGCAGGTTGCAGTTGGAACAGGCAACCTTGAGATGGGAGAAGGAAAAGTTCGGCGCGTTCATAGACCCTTCATCGCTGCCCGCTTTCATGCCCGGCTACCACCGCGGCGACAGTCGCCGGACGGGCTGCCCGCCACCACTTGCCGCTTGCTGTAGAGCACAAGGCATCTGATCCGTCCGTGCGCCCGATGTCAGGGCTTGACGCCAGTCAAGCTTGGCGAGAAAGACGCCCGAATAATACACGCCGCCCCCCTGAAAGACCGTCTTTGCGTTACGGGAACGGTTACAGCCCGAGAGCAGCCACCATGTTGATGACCACTTGCAATGAAGTCGCGGTTCCCGATCCGGCGCTGCTCAAGCGCTTCGACATCCCCGGCCCGCGCTACACCTCGTACCCGACGGCGGATCGCTTCGTCGAGGCCTTTGGCGAAGAGGCCCTGGGCGCCTGGCTCGCCAAGCGCAACGACGCGGCCGGCCCCTTGTCGCTGTACGTACATGTGCCGTTTTGCAGCACCGTCTGCTACTACTGCGCGTGCAACAAGGTCATCACCCGCGACCAGTCGCAGGCGGGTCCCTATCTGGACGCGCTGGAGCGCGAGGCCGAGATGGTGAGCGCCAAGCTCGGCGGCCAGCGGCAGGTCGAGCAGCTGCACTTCGGCGGCGGCTCGCCGACCTTCCTGTCCAACGACGAACTGCGGCGGCTGATGGCGATTTTGACCGCGCGCTTCCCGCTGGCGCCGCGCGGGGAGTTTTCGATCGAAGTCGATCCGCGCTGCACGCCGCCTGACAAGGTGGTCGCACTCGCCGAGTTGGGCTTTAACCGGTTGTCGGTCGGCGTGCAGGACTTCGATCCCGACGTACAGCGCGCGGTCAATCGCCTGCAAAGCTACGAGATCACCAAGGAGACCATCGACGCGGCGCGCGCGCACGGCTTCAAGTCGGTCAACATGGATCTGATCTACGGGCTGCCCAAGCAAAGCCGCGCCACGTTTGCGCGGACGCTCGACCGGGTACTCGAACTCGCGCCGGAGCGGGTGGCGCTCTATCACTACGCGCACCTGCCGGAGCGCTTCAAACCGCAGCGGCGGATCGTGTCCGAAGACCTGCCGTCCTCTCCCGAGAAGATGGGGATCATGCTCGACGCCATCGCGCGCCTGACCGAAGCCGGCTACCAGTACATCGGCATGGATCACTTTGCCAAGGGCGGGGACGACCTCGCCCGCGCGCAGCAGCAGGGGCGGCTGCATCGCAACTTCCAAGGCTATTCGACCAAGCCGGACTGCGACCTGATCGGCCTGGGTGTTTCGTCGATCAGCAAGGTCGGCCCGACCTACTCGCAAAACGTGCGCGAGCTGGAGGAGTATTACGACCGCATCGAGCACGGCCAGATGCCCGCCGCGCGCGGTGTGCTGCTCGACATGGACGACCTCGTGCGGCGGGCGACGATCATGGCGCTGATGTGCCACTTCGAGGTTTCCAAGGAGGCGATCGAGCAGGCGCACCTGATCAAGTTCGACGAGTACTTCAAGCGCGAGCTGGCGGAGTTGAAGCCATTCGAGGACGCGGGGCTGGTCGAAAACAGCCGCGACTGGGTGACCGTGCTGCCGCTCGGCAAGATGCTGGTGCGCGGCATTGCGATGGTCTTCGACGCCTACTTGCGCAACGACGAGCGGGTGCGTCGTTACAGCAAGATTGCGTAACCGCGCTCCGTGTTCGATCTGCTCGCCACCCAGGCGCTTGCCGCCTTTACGCTGGCCCTGTTCGGCGGCTTGCATTGCGCGGGCATGTGCGGCGGATTTGTCGGTGCGTTGCAGATCAACCGCCCGCGCGGGGTGTCGGCGGCGCGGCTGGCCGCGGGCTACCACGCCGGCCGCTTGACGAGCTACACGCTCGCGGGGGCGCTGGTCGGTGGGGTGGGCGGTGCGGTCTACGCGCTCGACGTGCTGCCGATTCAAGTGGTGCTGCTCGCGGTCGGCGGCGCGATGTTGCTCGCGATCGGCGCGTCGATGTTCGGCCGCGGCGCGTGGCTCAAGCGGCTGGAGCCGCTGGGGCTGGCGCTGTGGAAGCTCGTCGGCCCGCTGGCGCGACGCGTCTATCCGCCGCGCAACGGCGCGCAGGCGCTGGTCGCGGGTCTGGCCTGGGGCTGGATTCCCTGTGGCATGGTCTACGCGGCGCTGCCGCTGGCGTTGGTGGCCGGCGGCGTGGGGCAGGGCGCGCTGGTGATGCTGGCCTTCGGCTTGGGCACGCTGCCCAACATGGTGCTGGTCGACGTGGCCGCGAGCCGTGTCGGCGGATCGGGCGGCGTGCTGGCCTCCGCGCAGACCTGGTTGAAGCCGCTGGCCGGGGTGGTGCTGGTCGTCTTTGGCTTGTCGGGCCTCGCGCACGCCGCGCGTGTGGCGGGTGCGGATCATCCAGCGATTGCCGGGCTGGCGTCGATCTGCCACCACTAG
>JAJTHJ010000173.1 GCA_021298875.1 Burkholderiales bacterium
CCACGAGCAGCGCCGCCAGCAGCGCCAGATCGCCGGTGCCGAAGCCGCCGGCCAGCACCAACCCGTAGCGTGCCTCCAGCCAGGGCCGCGCCAGTGCTGCGGCAGCGGCGGCGAGCAGCGCACCGAGCGCCACACCGGCACCGGTCAGCAGCGTGGCCTCGCCGACGATCAAGCTCGCCACCTGCGCCGGCCGCGCGCCTACCGCGCGCAGCACCGCCATCTCACGCCGTCGATGGTCCAGCCCGCTCCACAGCACCGTCACCAGCCCGATCAGCACCACCGCCACCACGCCCCAGGACATCGCCCGCAGCACGCTCTCGGCGGCGCCGACCAGCTCCCACAGTTCGAGCAGTGCCACACCCGGCAGGATGGCCGAAAGCGGCTCGCGGTCGCGGGCGACGGCCTGCTGCACGGCGAGCACGGCGGCACGGTCGCGCAGGCCGACCAGCGCCGCCGACACGCGCTCCGGCCCCAACAACTGCAACCGTGCCCCCTGCGGCGACAGTCGCGACGCCGGCGACGGCGGCAGCTCGCCATCCCAGCCGATGTGCATCGCCTCGATGCCGTCCAGACCGACGAACACGGTGCGGTCGGCCGCCGTGCCGGTCGCTTGCAGGATGCCGGCCACGCTGAACGGCATGTCGGCATGGTCGTGCCCGTGGCCACCCGCTTCGAGCGCGTGGCCGTGGTCGAACGTGAGTTTGTCGCCGAGGGCCAGACCGTAGCGGCGCGCCAGGTCGGCACCGACGGTGGCGTCGTAAACGTCGGTCGGGAAGCGTCCTGCCGCCAGCCGCAGCGGCTGCCCGCGCCCGTAGCGGAAGCGCTCGAAGTACGTGGTCGTGGTGCCGAGCACCGGGTAGCCGCGATAGTTGTCGCCGAAGGCGAGCGGCGCCACCCACTCCACCGGCGGCAACTTGGCCAGCCGCCCGATCACCGCATAGTCCATCCCGCGGCCCGGCGTGCCGGTGTGGAACACGGTGGCGAGCAACAGTTCCAGCGAGCCGCTGCGCGGGCCGACGATCAGGTCGGTGCCGGAAATGCTGCGCACGAAGCTTTCGCGCGCATCGGCGCGCAGCCGCTCCACGGTCAGCAGCACCGCCGAGCCGAGCGCCACGCAAACGACGGTGAGCAGCGCACCGAAGCGGCGCGACCACAGGCTGTGCCAGGCGAGGGCGAGGATGGATTTCATGCGGCGCGCCGGGCAGCGTCAGTGCCCTGCGGCGCACCGCCCCCACCCCGACCCTCCCCCGCTTCGCAGGGGAGGGGGTTCTCTCCCTCCCCCGCCCGCGGGGGAGGGCGGGGGTGGGGGCGCGGCTCGTGGACCGAAGTCCCAGCGTGCCCACCCGATCCGGCCTCGCCCAACCGCAACCGCCGCTCGAACCACGGCCGCAGCGCCGCGTCGTGACTCACCACCACGACCGCCGCGCCGGCCGCCTGCGCCTCGGCAAACAGCAGGTCGAGAAAGGCGCGGCGATTGTCTTCGTCCAGCGCCGAGGTCGGCTCGTCGGCGAGGATCAACTCGGGCGCGCCGATCAGCGCGCGCGCCGCGGCGACCCGCTGCTGCTGGCCGACGCTCAGGCGGTCGGCGGCGCGACCGACGAGCCGCACATCGTCCAGGCCCAGCGCGGCCAGCAGGCGCTGCGCTTCGGCGTCCAGCGTGGCCCCACGCTGTAACGCCCGCGCTCGCCGCCGCGCGGAGAAGCGGCAGGGCAGCAGCACGTTGGCCAGCGCCGACAGGTACGGCACCAGATTGAACATCTGGAACACGAGGCCGATATGATCGGCCCGACGCGCATCGCGTGCGGCGCCGCCAAATTCGCGCCACGGACGGCCGAGCAGCGCGACTTCGCCGGCATCGGCCAGCAGCACGCCGCTCAGCAGTTGCAGCAGCGTGCTCTTGCCCGCGCCGCTCGGCCCTTCGAGCAGCCAGCGCTCACCGGGGTGCACGGTCAGGTCGGGCAGCGCCAGCGGCGCCGCGCCCGGCCAGGCAAAGCGCACCGATCTTGCTGACAGCAGAGTCGTACTCATATACGCAAATTTAGCGGAGGCCATAGACTCGTGCCGGCGCCACACCTCGCCCCGCCATGCCCACCTTTGAACTGAACCCCGTCTGGACCCTGGTGCTGGCGCTCGTGACCATCGAGTTCGGCAAGCGGCTGAACAAAGTCGTCGTGTGGCTGGACCTCGGCAACATCCCGCCGGCGGTCAGCGCGGGGCTGGTGCTGTCGCTCGCCTTTGCCGTGGCGCGGCACTTCGGCTGGTTCGACCTCAAGCTCGACAACGGGCCGCGCAACCTGCTGCTGTTGGTTTTCTTCGCGTCGCTCGGCTTTGGCGCGCACCTGAAACAGTTGGCGAGCGCCGGCGGCGCGGCGTTTGCGGTGTGCGCGGCCATCGCGATTGCCATCGTGGTGCAAAACGCGGTCGGCATCGCGGTGGCGCGCGCCTTTGGCGAGCCGGCGGCGCTCGGTCTCTTCATGGGCAGCATCGCCTTCCTCGGCGGCCATGGCACCGCCACCGCCTGGGCCGAGGCGCCGCAGGCCGCGGGGCTGGCCGGCGCCTTCGAAGTCGGCATCGGCAGCGCCACGCTCGGGCTGGTGTTGGGCGGCCTGGCGGCCGGGCCGCTTGCGGTGTGGTTGATGACCCGCAGCCGCAAAGGTACGGCCGCCACCGTGCTCTACGCGCAGCCCGACGCACCCGCGCCGGTGCGCGAACCGGTGTTCTCCTCCGACCGCTGGCTGCCGGCGCTGCTGTGGCTGCTGATCTGCCTGGCGCTGGGGCCGCTCTTCGGCAACTGGGTGAAGGCGACCTTCGGCCTCGGCCTGCCGGGCTTCCTGACCGTGATGCTGGTGGGCGTGGCGCTGACCAACGCGCTCGATCTGGCTCGCCGCCCGCTGGACACGGAGACCACCGACCTGATCGGCACCGTGGCGCTGCGCATCTTTCTCGCCATCGCGCTGCTGTCGCTCGACTGGGCGGCACTCGCCAAGCACCTGCCGATGCTGCTCACCGCCGCGGCGGCGCAGGTGGTGGCCATTGCCGTGGTGGCGGTGGCGGTGATCTATCTGCTGATGGGCCGCGACCGCGACGCGGCCGCCGCCAGCGGCGGCTTTGTCGGCTTTGGGCTGGGCGCGATGCCGGTCGGGCTGGCGGTGATGCGGCGGCTGAACGCCCGCTTCGGCGACACCCCGCGCGCGCTGCTGGCGATCACGCTGGCGGCGTCGCTGTTCCAGGACACGGCGAACGCGCTGATCCTGACGGCGACGTTCGGCTGGCTCGGGCGATAGGGCCGCCGCCGCGCGGCATGCGACCTTTGCCTGCGGCGCCGCAAGGCACCGATGCCCGGAGCAGGCGCGACGCCCAATCCGGCGTTACTATAGCCGCCATGTCTGCCGTACTCGATCTGCCGCGCCGCGCCTTGACCGTGGACGAATACCACCGGATGGGTGAGGCGGGCGTGTTTGCGCCCGACGAGCGCGTCGAACTGATCGAAGGGGAACTCATACCGATGGCACCGATCGGCGGCGGACACATTCAGGCGGTCAACCGGTTGACCCGAATTCTGGTCGTCGCTGCCGGCGACGCGGCGGTGGTGTCGGTGCAAAACGCGCTGGCGCTGCCGCCGCGCTCCGAGCCGCAGCCCGACCTCGTGCTACTGCGGCCCGAGACTCTCGCGCGACCCGCAGTCCCAACCGCTGCCGACGCGCTGCTGGCGATCGAAGTGTCCGACACGCGGCTCGCCTTCGACCGCGACGTCAAGGGTGCGCTGTACGCGCGTCACGGCGTGCCGGAGTACTGGCTCGTCGATCTGACCCGCAAGGCGCTGCGCGTCCATCGGCAGCCGGGGCCGGACGGTTACCGCGAGATGTTCGAGCGCGGCATCGGCGAACGAATCGCGCCGGTGCTGCTGCCGAGCCTGCACCTCGACCTCGACCTGCTGTTCGGCTGACCGCAGCGGCTTACAGCCGCACCGTCAACTGCTCGCTGCCGAACGTCGCCGCCAGCGGCTCGATCGCAACCTGCCTGACACCCTGCTCGACTCTGCCCGCATGCCACGCGAGCAACCCCTGTGCGCGTGCGACTTCGATCGTCGGTGCGGCATCCTGCGCGGCGAGGTACAGCGCGAACCCCGCCCCCATGTTGAACGTGCCATAGGCCTCGGCGTCCGACAGGCCCGCCTGGCGCTGAATGAAGCGCAGCACCGGCGGCACCGGCGGCAGCGTGTGCAGCCGATAGGTGAACGCGCCGGGATGCCGCATCAGCTTGCGCCAGCCGTGGCCGGTCACGTTGGCGGCATAGTGCGGGACGATGCCGGCGGCGGCCAGCGCTTCCGTCAAGTTGGCATAGAGCAGCGTAGGTGCCAGCAACGCTTCGCCGTAGAGACTTCCATCCTCCAGCCGCGTTGCGTAGCCGTCGGGCAGCCGCTCGGCCAGTTTGCGCGCGAGCGAGATGCCGTTGGCGTGGATGCCGCTGGATTCGATGAGCACGATCGCGTCGCCGGCGGAGAGTTTCTCGCCGAGCGTGAGCCGCGACTTGGGCCGGATCAGCCCGACGCAGGAGGCCGCGAGATCGACGCGCCCGTCGGCCACCACGCCCGCCAGCGCCGGGGTTTCGCCGCCGCCCCAGCTGACTCCGCAGGCATCGCAGGCCGCCTGCCAGCCGGCGACGAGGTCGCACGCGCGCGCAGCGTCGTCGAACCAGTCGCTGCCGCTCGCGGCCCAGTAGGCGTGCACCGAGACCGGCGTGGCGCCGACGGTGATCAGGTCGTTGATCGCCATCGCCAGCGTGTCCTGGGCGATCAGGTCGTAGTAGGTCTTGCCGGTGATCGCGCGCATGCTGTCCGCGACCAGCGCCTTGGTGCCGAGGCATTCGGTGATCGAGGCCAGATAGAACTCGCCGCAGTCGACCACGTAGGCCGACTCGCCGCGCGAAGCCGGCACTTCGGCCAGGCCATGCCGCGCGAGGTTGCCGGCGGTGCCCGCCGCCGCCCGCTGCGCGAGCACCTTCAGCGGGTCGATCTTGGCGTAATCGACGCCGGCTTGCTTGTAGTCGAGGGGGGGCATGCGGGAAGCAGCGGCTAGACTCGCCGCGTAGGAAGCAATACAGAGGCGGCAGTGTAGACGCGCCTCGCCTGCCGCCGCCGATGACACCACAACTCGCGCTGGATCTGCTCCAGCCGCTGCAACCGACGCTCGCCAACTATGTGCCCGGCCGCAACGCCGAGGCGCTGGCCGCGCTGCACCGGCTCGCGGCGGGCGAGTTGCCGGAGCGGCAGGTCTACCTGTGGGGCGAGTTGGGCAGCGGGCGCACGCATCTGCTGACGGCTCTCGCCGCAACCGCGGGCGGCTACTTCTGGACGCCGGCGTCCGACCCCGAAGCGCCGGGGCTGGCGGTGGTGGACGAAGTCGAGCGGCTGGACGCCGCGGCACAGGTCGCGCTCTTCAACCGCATCAACGCCGTACGCGCACACGTCGAAGCGCGCTGCGCGCTCGCCGGCGCCCTGCCGCCCGCGCAACTGGCGCTGCGCGAAGACCTGCGCACGCGGCTCGCGTGGGGGCTCGTCTATCAGCTACATCCGCTCGACGATGCGGAAAAAGCCGCGGCACTGCACGCGCACGCCGCAGCGCGCGGGGCGACAGTGTCCGACGACTTGATCCCCTACCTGCTGATCCACCTGCCGCGCGACCTGCGCACGCTGGTCGCGGTGCTGGATGCGCTCGACGCCTACGCGCTGGCGCGGCAGCGGCCGTTGACCGTGCCGCTGCTCAAGGACTGGCTGCACGCGCGCGGCTGAAGCGCGCGCCGCTATACCACACTCGACCAAGGTACCGACAGCAGCCGCGCGCCGTTGACGATGCCGACCATCGAGTAGGTCTGCGGAAAGTTGCCCCACAGCTCGAGCGTGGCCGGCGCGATGTCCTCGGACAGCAGGCCGGCGCCGTTGCGGCAGGCGAGCAGCGCCTCGAAGCACTCGCGCGCCTGGGCCGCGCGGCCGATGCGCGCCAGCGCATCGACCCGCCAAAAGCTGCACACGGTGAAGCTCGTCTGCGGCCGGCCGAAGTCGTCGGCTTCCTCGTAGCGGCGCATGAAGGGGCCGTCGGCGAGCGTGGCTTCGAGCGCCTCGACCGTGCTCACGAAGCGCGGGTCCTGCGCCGGCAGAAAACCCACCTCGGCCATCAGCAGCACACCGGCGTCGAGTTCGTCGCCGCCGAAGCTGGCGGCAAAGGCGCGCCGCTTGTCGCTCCACGCGGCTTGCAGGATGCGCGCGCGGATGGTCTCGGCGCGGCTGCGCCACAGCCGGTCGCGCGCGGCCAGGCCGAGCAGCCCGGCGATCCTTGCGAGCCGGTCGCAGGCGGCCCAGCACATCAGCGCCGAACTGGTGTGCACGCGCGCGCGGGTGCGCAGCTCCCACATGCCGGCATCGGGCTGGTCGTAGACGCGAAACGCCTGCTCGCCGGCCTGCTCCAGCAGGGCGAAATCCTGCGCGTCGGCGCGGCGGAACAGCCGCCGGTCCCAAAACGCCTGCGCCGCGCCGAGCACGATGTTGCCGTACACGTCGTGCTGGTGGTGGGCAAACGCGGCGTTGCCGGCGCGCACCGGGCCCATGCCGCGGTAGCCGGGCAACTGCGGCACTTCGCGCTCGGGCAGCGCGTGCTCCAGCGCGATGCCGTACAGCGGCTGCACGTGGCCGTCGGCCACGCGCACCACGTCGTGCAGCCAGCGCAGGTAGTCCTCCATCGTACCGACCTCGGCCAGGCTGTTGAGCGCGCGCACCACGAAGAACGCGTCGCGCAGCCAGCAGAAGCGGTAGTCCCAGTTGCGGCCCGAATCGGGCGACTCCGGAATGCTGGTGGTCAGCGCAGCGACGATGGCGCCGGTTTCCTCGAACTGGCAGAGCTTGAGCGTGATCGCGGCGCGGATGGTCGCCTCCTGCCACTCCAGCGGCAGCGCCAGCCGCCGCGTCCAGCGCCGCCAGTGGTCGATGGTCTGCTCTTCGAAGGCGCGGGCCGTCTCCTCGACCGCGCCGGCCAGCGTCTCGTCGGGGCCGAGCAGCAGGCTCACCGGCGCGTGCAGCGAGAACCAAGTCTCCTCGGCCACGTAGGTGATCGGCGCGTTGGTGTTCAGCCGCAGTGCGAAGTCCGCGAACACGTAGCGCAGGTGGTTGCTGCCGCGGGTCAGCACCGGCGCCCGCGCGCCCCAGTCGGCGCGCGGGCGCAGGCGAATCCGCACCCGCGGATGGCCGGCCAGCGGCCGCACCCGCCGCACCAGCTGCGCCGGCCGGAACATGCGGTCGTGCTGGCGGAAGCGCGGCGCAAAGTCGGCGATCTCGATGGCGCCGCCGTCGGCGTCGGTCAGGCGCGTGCGCAGCACCGCAGTGCCGGGGTCGTAGGCCTGCTCGGTCTGCGCGCAGCCTTCGAGTTCGATCGCCCAGCGGCCGTCGGCGGCATCGCCGGCGCTGCCCAGCAGGCCGTGGAACACCGGGTCGCCGTCGAAGCGCGGCAGGCAGCACCACAGCAGATCGCCGTGGGCGTCGATCAGCGCGCCGATCGCGCAGTTGCCGATCAACGCCAAATCGAGGGAAGGGGAGGGAACGTTGCTTTGGTACATTTGTCTAAATATAGCTGCCCGCCTAGTCACGGCCGGCCGCGGCGCCGATCCACTCCGGCGCTGCCCCGCCGCGCCACCCCACGATGAACACCCTGCGTCTGCAACTGCGCTTCCTGCTGCCCTTGCTCGCCGCCCTGCTGCTGGCGGCGTTGGCGGTCGTGCCGTTGTTCGACCAGTTGGCGTTGCGCTGGTTCGCCCGCGATTTGAACATCCGCGGCACCGTGGTCGCCAGCGCGCTGTCCGAATCGGTGGCCGACGCGGTCGACGCCGACCGCCCGACGCGGCTGGCGCCGCTGTTCGACCGCACCGCGCAGGACGAGCGGCTGGTGGCCATCGGCCTGTGCTCCAGCGGCGACCGCTGGCTGGTGCGCTCCGCCGGCTTCCCGGCGGCGCTGTCCTGCGCGCAGGCGCGCGCCGCCGCGCTGCGCGAGCCGCCGCGCTTCGACCTGCCGAGCGGACCGGTGCACGTGGGGGTCTATCCCGTCGATGCCGAGCGCGCCTCGCGCGAGGTGCTGGTGCTGCTGCACGACCTGTCGTTTATCGAGCGGCGCAGCGCCGACACGCGCCGCTACCTGCTGCTGTTCATGCTCGGCCTCAGCCTGGCGGTGGCGGCGATCACCGTGGTGGTGGCGCAGCTGTCGTGGCGCGGCTGGGTGTCGGGCATGCGCGCCATCTTGCGCGGCGAGGGCATCGTGCGGCCGCTGCTGGCGCCGCCGCCGGAGTTGCAGCCGTTCGCGGTCGAGGTGCGGGCACGTCTACGCGATCTGGAAGACGAGTTCCGCCGCAGCCTGGGGCCGGTGGAGGACTGGACGCCCGAGCGGCTGCGCAGCCTGCTGCACACGCAATTGCGCGGCGATCAGGTGATCGTGGTGTCCAACCGCGAGCCGTACATCCACGAGCGCGGGCCGGACGGCATCGTCGTCAAGCGGCCGGCGAGCGGCCTGGTCACTGCGGTCGAGCCGGTGATGCGCGCCTGCTCAGGCACCTGGATCGCGCACGGCAGCGGCAGCGCGGATGCCGAAGTAAGCGACGCGGCCGGCCGCATCGCCGTGCCGCCGGGCCACCCGGAATACACGCTGCGCCGCGTCTGGCTGACCGCGGAGGAGGAACAGGGCTACTACTACGGCTTTGCCAACGAGGGGCTGTGGCCGCTGTGCCACGTGGCGCACGTGCGGCCGGTGTTCCGCGAGTCCGACTGGGAGCAGTACCGGCGCGTCAACCAGCGTTTTGCCGACGCCGTGGTGGCCGAGGCGCAGCGCGAGGACCCGGTGGTGCTCGTGCAGGACTATCACTTTGCCCTGCTGCCGGCGCTGATCCGCGCGCGGCTGCCGCGTGCCACGGTGCTGACCTTCTGGCACATCCCCTGGCCCAACCCCGAATCTTTCGGCATCTGCCCCTGGCGGCGCGAGATCCTGCAAGGCATGCTCGGCAGCACGATCATGGGTTTCCACACCCGCTACCACTGCAAGAACTTCATGGAGACGGTCGACCGCTATCTGGAAGCCCGCATCGAGCACGAGCACTCGACCATCTCCACCGGCGGCAAGGAGACGCTGATCGAGGCCTACCCAATCTCGATCGAGTGGCCGCCGCCCGCGCTGACGGCGAGCTGGCCGTCGGTGGCCGAGTGCCGGGCGCGGGTAGCCGAGCGGCTGGCACTCGCCCCGGAGAGCGTGCTCGCGGTCGGCGTGGATCGCTTCGACTACACCAAAGGCATTTTGGAGCGGCTGCACGCGGTCGAGCGGCTGCTGGAAAAGCGCCCCGAATGGATCGGCCGCTTCGTCTTCGTCCAGGTGGCGGCGCCCACGCGCAGTTCGCTGGAGGAGTACCGCGTGTTCCAGAACCGCATTGCCGACACGACCGAGCGGATCAACACCCGCTTCGGCCGGCCCGGTTACCTGCCGGTGCATCTGCTGGCGCAGCACCACGAGCACGACGCGGTCAACGAACTGTTCCGCGCCGCCGACCTGTGCGTGGTCACCAGTTTGCACGACGGCATGAACCTCGTGTGCAAGGAGTTCGTCGCCGCCCGCGACGACGAGCACGGCGTGCTGATCCTGAGCCGCTTTGCCGGCGCGGCGCGCGAGTTGTCCCAAGCGCTGATCGTCAACCCCTACCACGTCGAGGAAACCGCCGACGCGCTGCACCGCGCCGCCACCATGCCGCGCGCCGAGCAGCGCGAGCGGATGGCGAGCCTGCGCGCCACCGTGCGCGAGCACAACGTGTTCCGCTGGGCCGGCCTGATGCTGGCCGACGCCGCGCGCTGGCGGCTGCGCGAGCGGATCGAGGCGCGCGTGCAGCGCCACGGCGAGGCATGAAGTACCTGTTCGGCGCCGAGGGCGAAGCGGCGCTCGCCGCGCTGGCGCGCGCGCGCGCGCTGCTCGCCTTCGATTTCGACGGCACGCTGGCCCCGATCGTCGCGCTGCCGGACAACGCGCGCGTGTCGCTGCCGGTAGCGCAGCGCCTGCAGCGGCTGGCGCAGCGGCTGCCGGTGGCGATCATCTCCGGGCGGCGGGTCGAGGACATCCGCGCCCGCGTGCAGTTCGAGCCGCACTATCTGATCGGCAGCCACGGCGCCGAAGACCCGCAGCGCGGCGTCGGCGCCGAACTCGGCCCCACGCTGGACGGCGTGCGCGGCCGGCTGACGCAGGCCACCGCTGCGCTGCACGCGCTGGGCGTGCTGATCGAGGACAAGCGCGAGTCGATCGCGCTGCATTACCGGCTTGCGCGCGACCGCCAGGCCGCATTGGAGGCGATCGAGCGGCTGCTCGCCGACCTCGGCAGCGACGTGCGCGTCTTCGGCGGCAAGATGGTCGCCAACGTGGTGCCGGCCGGCGCCGCCGACAAGGCCGACGCGATGCTGGATCTCGCGGCCCGAGCAGGGGTCGAGACGGCGCTTTTCGTCGGCGACGACCTCAACGACGAGCCGGTGTTCGAGCGCGCGCCACCGCATTGGCTGACCGTGCGCGTCGGCCGCGAGGGCCCGCCCTCGCACGCGCGCTACTTCGTCTGCAGCGTCAAGGAAGTGCCGCTGCTGCTCGACCACCTGCTGGCGGCGATGCCGGCGGGTGCGCGCGACGCGGCCGAATAAAGGCTCGGACGGTCGGCGACGGTCGCCCCGCCCCCCGCGCTCAAGTGGGCATTCGCACCGCGCCATCGCCGGCAGGCCTTCGGCGGGCGATCGCGGCCAACCCGGGGACGACGTTGCTCGCGAACTTCCGCGCGATCGCGAAGAACTACCCGACCTGCTTTCCGCAAATGGTTGACGAACCCTCTCTCCCGGCCCCTCTCCCGCTGATGCGGGCGAGGGGAGCAAACCCTACCCATGAACCTCACCAAGTTGGGCCATCCACGCCCCCACCCCGACCCCTGATGTTTCCCCGGGTTTTCACAGTCGAACTCCGAGGCGGTGACCGAGTTGTCTTCGGGCGGTGGCGGACAAGGGGATGAGTTCATGAGCGCACAGCAGGACG
>JAJTHJ010000391.1 GCA_021298875.1 Burkholderiales bacterium
AGTGCCCCCCGTCGAGCATCGGAATGGGCAGCAGATTGAGCACACCCAAACTAATCGACACCAGCGCCAGAAAGCCGAGATACGCGGCCAGCCCCGCGCTCGCCGTCTTGCCCGCGTAGTCGGCAATCGTCACGGGACCCGAGAGGTTCTTCAACGAGGCTTCGCCCACCAGCATCTTGTAGAGCATGGACAGCGAAAAGACGATGGTCTCGCCCGTGCGCTCGACGGCCAGACCGAGTGCTTCGAGCGGCCCATAGCGGACGACGATGGTGTCGAGCCGATCGCCGAGTTCGGCGCCGATGCGACCGATGCGGCCGCCGTCGGGCTGGTCGACGGCCGCCGGCACGACGGTCAGATCGAGCGCTTGCTCGGTGCGCAGCACGCGCAGTTGCAGCGCCCGCTCGGGCGCGGCGCGGATTGCGGCGATAGTCTCGGCTGCCGAGCCGACGGCGCGCCCGTCGATGGCGACGATCTGATCCTGCGCACGCAATCCGGCCTGCTCGGCCGCGCCGCCCTCCACCAATCGGCCGATGCGTGGTGGCGCAGTCAACGGCACCAGGCCGATCTTCGTCATCGGCTGGCGCTCGAGGTCGGCCTGCGTGAGGCCGGAGAGATCGAGCGTCGCGCTGCGTGGCTCGGCGTCTTCGCGCTGCACGAGCAGCTCGACGCTGCCCCCATTGACCGCCTGCCGCAGGACGAGCCAGGACAATTCGTTCCACGAGCGCACTTCGTGGCCGTCGGCATCGAGCACCCGGTCGCCGCGGTGCAGGCCCGCGCGCGCCGCCGGCGAATCGGCTGCGGGCGCGCCGAGCAGCGCCGGCGCTTCGCGCACACCAGCGACGTTCAAGCCCCAGTAGACGGCGATGGCCAACAGCAGATTGGCGAGCGGCCCGGCCAGCACGATCGCGATGCGCTTGCCCACCGGTTGGCGGTTGAAGGCGCGCGCGCGCTCGGCTTCGGTCGCCGGAGGTTGATCGGCGTCGCGCTCGTCGAGCATGCGCACATAGCCGCCCAGCGGCAGCGCGCCGATGGTCCATTCGGTGCGATCAGCACCGCGTACCCAGCGCGCCAGCGGCCGACCGAAGCCGATCGAAAAGCGCAGCACCTTCACGCCGCACTTGCGCGCCACCCAGTAATGGCCGTACTCGTGCACGAAGATCAGCACGCCGAGGGTGACGATGAAGGCAATCAGGGTGGTCAGCAGGCTCATGGCGAACTCCGGGCGCAGGCCGCCGCCGCGTGGCGCCGGGCGGCGGCGTCGATGGCGAGCACGTCGTCGAGGCTGCGCGGCGCGGCAAAGGCAAGCGCGCTCAAGCTCGCTTCGACCACCGCCGCGATCCGCGCGAACGGCAGCGCGCTATCGAGAAACGCCGCCACCGCCACTTCGTTGGCCGCGTTCAGGACGATGCTTGCTCCGCCGCCGGCACGCAGCGCGTCATAGGCGAGCCGCAGGCAGGGAAAGCGGCTCGCGTCGGGCGGCTCGAACGTCAGCGCCGCCAGTTGCATCAAGTCGAGCGTCGGCGAGCCGCTGTCGATCCGCTGCGGATGGCCCAGCGCATAGGCAATCGGCGTGCGCATGTCGGGCGTGCCCAATTGCGCCAGCACCGAGCCGTCGGCGAACTCCACCATCGAGTGGATCACGCTTTGCGGATGGACGACCACGTCGATGGCGTCGGCGCCGAAACAGAACAGCCAGCTCGCCTCGATCACCTCCAGACCCTTGTTCATCAGGGTGGCCGAATCGACCGAAATCTTGCGCCCCATCACCCAGTTCGGATGCGCGACCGCTTGCGCCGGGGTGATGCCGCCGAAGTCTTCGCGCTGGCGAAACGGTCCACCCGAGGCGGTGAGAATCAACCGTCGTGCGCCCCCCTTGGCGCCGCTGGCCGACAGGCATTGGTGGATGGCGCTGTGCTCGCTGTCCACCGGCAGCAGCGCGCCGCCGCCGGCGGCCACGGCCTCCAGAAGCAGCGGGCCGGCGCAGACGACGGCCTCCTTGTTGGCGAGCAGCAGCCGCTTGCCGGCGCGCGCGGCGGCCAGCGTGGGCGCAAGGCCGGCCGCGCCGACGATGGCGGCGATCACGCTGTCCACGCCATGCCAGACCGCGGCCTCGCACAGCGCGGCCGCGCCGGCCAGGGCGCGCGTCGGCAGCTTGCGCGCGCGCAGCGCCGCCTCCAGCTCGTGCAGACGTGTCGGGTCCGCGACCACGGCGATCTCCGGCACGAAGCGCTGGCACAACTCGGCCAGCCCCTCGGCGTGGCCGTTGGCCGTCAGCGCCACGACGCGAAAGCGCTGCGGGTGGCGCGCGATGACGTCCAGACTGCTGGCGCCGATCGAACCGGTGGCGCCGAGAATGGCGATGCCGTGCACGCTCACCGCAGCCCCGGCTGAACCAGCGCCGCCAACGGCAACACCGGCAGCAGCGCGTCGATACGATCGAGCACGCCGCCATGACCGGGCAGCAGCCGCCCGCTGTCCTTGACGCCCGCCTGCCGCTTGAGCAGGCTTTCGAAGAGATCGCCGACCACCGACATCGCGACCAGCAGCATCAGTACCAGCACCCCCAGCGGCACGCCCAAGGCTTGCAGCAGGCGGGTCGAGAACAGCGGCTGCGTGGGCAAGAGCGCAGCCAGCAGCAGCGCCAGACCCACCACGGCGATCATGGCGCCGGCCACGCCTTCCCACGTTTTTCCGGGACTGATGGCGGGCGCCAGCTTGCGCCGTCCAACCGCCCGCCCGCTGAAGTACGCAGCAATGTCCGCCAGCCACACCAGCGCCAGCGCCGAAACGAGCCACGGCAGCCCGTGCGAGAGCAGGGAGAGGAGCGCAAACCAGGCGGCCGCCAGCAGCACGACGGCCAGCCCGGTGCTCGCCGCCGGGTAAATGTGCACGGTACGCTGTGCGGCGCTCAGCACGAGCACGGCCAGCACCAGCCACAGCGCCGTTGCGCCGCCGAGGATCAAGGTGACCGCCCCCGCGCTCGGTTGCCAGCCGGCCAGTTCGGCAAGCAGCAGCGCGGCAGCCAAGGCCACCGCCATCGCCGCGCTGGCGCGCTGCGAGTGACCGGCCAGCCGCAACCACTCGTAAGTCGCTGCTCCGAGCAAAATGGCAATCACCTCGGCCAGCGCGGCGCCGCCGGCCCACACCGCCGCGGCGAGGATCGCCAGCAGCGCCAGCGCAGTGGCGACCCGTTGCGCCAACATCCCGTCAGGCGGCAGCGCGGGCGCGCACCCGGCCGAAGCGCCGCTCGCGCGTCGCGTACCAGGCGAGTGCCGCGTCGAAGTCGAGCGCGTCGAAGTCCGGCCAGAGCGCCTCGCTGAAATAGAGCTCGGCGTAGGCCGCCTGCCACAGCAGAAAGTTGCTGATCCGCTGTTCGCCGCCGGTGCGGATCAAGAGGTCGCAGTCCGGAGCGAAGGCCAGCGAGAGATGGCGCGCGAACTCCGCCTCGGTTACTTCGTCCGCCGGTCGCTGCGCGAGCGCCCGCGCCGCCTGCACGATGTCCCAGCGGCCGCCGTACGCGGCGCACACGGTCAGGTGCAGGCGGTCGTTGCCGGCGGTGCGGCGCTCGGCCTCGCCGATCAGCTCGCGCAGGCGCGGCGCGAAAGCCGCCAGGTCGCCGACCACGCGCAGCCGCACGCCGTTTTTCTCCAGCGCATCGACTTCGCGCTCCAGCGCAGCGACGAACAGACGCATCAGCGTCGACACTTCGTCGGCGGGGCGCTGCCAGTTCTCCGAGCTGAACGCGAAGAGCGTCAGGTAGCGCACGGCGCGCTTGCCGGCCGCTTCGACCGTTTTGCGCACCGCATCCACGCCGCGGTTGTGGCCCGCCACGCGCGGGAGGTGGCGTGCGGTGGCCCAGCGGCCGTTGCCGTCCATCACGATGGCCACGTGCTGGGGGATCGCGGGGATCGGGAGCGCGTCCATCGCGGCGCTTCGGCAACCGGGCTCGCTCGGCGGCCTCAGACCGTCATGATCTCTTTTTCTTTTTCGGCGATCAGCTTGTCGATGTCTGCAACGTAGCGATCGGTGAGTTTTTGCACTTCGTCCTGCACGCGCCGCTCGTCGTCCTCGGAGACTTCCTTTTTCTTGAGCATGTTCTTGAGGTGCGTGTTGGCGTCGCGCCGCAGGTTGCGCACGGCGATCTTGGCGTTCTCGCCCTCGTGCTTGATCACCTTGGTCAGCTCCTTGCGCCGCTGCTCGGTCAAGGGCGGCATCGGTACGCGGATCAGGTCGCCGCTGGTGGCGGGATTCAGCCCCAGGTCGGACTCGCGGATGGCCTTTTCGATCGCCGGGATCAGCTTCTTTTCCCACGGCTGGATCGTGATCGTGCGCGCATCACCCAGACCCACCTGCCCCACCTGCGCCAGCGGCACCATCGTGCCGTAGTAATCGACCGTGACGTGGTCGAGCAAGCCGGTGTGGGCGCGGCCGGTACGCACCTTGGCGAGATCGTGCTTGAGTGCCTCAAGCGACTTCTGCATCTTCTGCTCGGTCGCCTTGCGGATATCGGCCATCGTCGTCATTGGAGGTCTCCTGTCGTTGTCGGCTGCGCTTCAGACGTGCACCAGCGTGCCTTCGTCCTCGCCCAGTACCACGCGCTTCAAGGCGCCGGGCTTGGTGATGTCGAACACCTTGATCGGCAGCCGCTGGTCGCGACACAGGGCGAAGGCGGTGGCGTCCATCACCTGCAACTTGCGACTCAGCGCTTCGTCGAAACTGATCGTGCTGTAACGCGTGGCCGCAGGGTCTTTTTTCGGGTCGGCACTGTACACGCCGTCGACCTTGGTTGCCTTCAACACCACCTCGGCGCCGATCTCGCTGCCGCGCAGGGCAGCCGCCGTATCGGTGGTAAAGAACGGGTTGCCGGTGCCGGCGGCAAAGATCACCACCTTGCCCTCGTCCAGGTAGCGGATCGCCTTGGGCCGGATGTAGGGCTCGACCACTTGCTCG
>JAJTHJ010000220.1 GCA_021298875.1 Burkholderiales bacterium
CAGCAGCACCAGCGCCACGTTGATCCAGGCAAAGCCCGCCACGCCGAGCGCGAAGAACGTCGTGCCGACGTACACGGTGAGTGCGGACAGCACGTCGCCCGCGCGCACGACCAGCCCGTCGATCGCCTGCTTGACCTTGAACTTCTCCTCCCGCGTGGTGGGCAAAAAGAGCATCTGGCGCACGGTGTTCATCAGCGAATAATCGACCGAATTCTCCGCGGTCTTGACCCAGCGCAGGATCGCCAGCGACGGCAGCAGCGCGGCCACCGCGTAGCTGCCGAGCGCAATCGCGGGCAGCACGCACAGCGCCACCGGCACGCCGACCCACTGCACCAGCCGGGCGACCACGAACAGTTGCAGCAGCATGCCGATCACGTTGACGAGTTGAAAATAGTCCGAGAAAAACGCGCCGATAAAGTGGCCGCGGTCGCCGGCGGCGAGCGTGCCGGCTGCGATCTCGGCATCCGCGGTGTGGGTGACGACCGCCGACAGGATGTATTCGCCCGCCGAGTTGACCCAGCTTAGCAGCAGCATCAGCGCCGCCATCAGCAGCAGATAGCGGCTGCGCAGCAGCAGCGCGAAGGCGCCATCGCCGCCGATGGCGACATCCGCCTTGCGGGCGGTGCCGGCCGTCGGCTCACTGCCGCGCAGGTCGATCAGGTTGAACAGCAACTGGCTCGCCGCGAGGATCGCCGCCGCGGCGAGCAGCAGTTCATTGACGCCGAGCACGTCGATCAGGTGGCCGGAAATCCACGCCCCCGCTACCGCGCCGGCCGACGCGCCGAAGGCGATCACGGAGAACAGACGCTTGCCCGCGTCCGGCGTGTAGACGTCGTTGGCATAGGCCCAGAACTGCGCGACCACCATCAGGCTGAACACGCCGATCCACAGAAAGAACACCAGACCGATCGACGCCTGCGCCCGCGCCAGCAGGTAAAACACCGGCAGGCAGAGGATGAAAAAAGCGCTCACCACGTTGATCAGCCGGCGCCGCGGCAGCCGTGTGGCGAGCGCGCTGTAGGCCGGCACCAGCCCGAGCAGCAACAGCGCCTGTGCGCCGTAGGCGTAGCTCTTCAGTTCCGCGCCGCCCGGTGCGGCGAGGATCAGCACCTCGCGCACCGGCTTCATCACGTAGTAGGCGGCGAGCAGCAGAAACAGGTTCAGCGCCAGCAGCAGCAGGCGGCCGCCCTCGCCGGGATGCACGTCGGCAAAAAGCCGCAGCAGACGGTCGAGCGGGCCGGCGGGCGCAGAGGCGAGGGCGGTCACGGGTGGCAGGTTTTCTCCCCTCGCCCGCATCAGCGGGAGAGGGGCCGGGGGTGAGGGCTCGTCACCGACTCGCAGAGGTACGGCTGAGCGACCGCGGCACTATAAGCGAGCACGCCCCCGCAGCTGTCGGGAAAAGCCTGAGTCTCGACGGCCCGCGCTACGCTTGCCGCATGCGCTACGACTCTCTCCCGCCCGACCTGAAGCAATGGCTGGCGCAGACCATCGCCACCGGCGCCGACGAAGCCGCGTTGGTGCGCGCGCTGACGGCGGCCGGCCACAAGCCCGGCTACGCGCGCAGCGCCGCGCAGGACGCGCTCGTCTGGCACAAGGCCGCGGCGCGCTTTGCGCCGGCGCCCGCGCCGACGCCCAGCGCGGCACCCGCCGAGCCCTTGGCGGCCGACGACGGCAACACCCTGCGCACCACCGACCGCCCGGTGCAACTGCTGTTCAAGCTCGATGCCCCGCGCGTGCTGCTGCTGGGCGGTCTGCTGTCCGATGACGAGTGCGCGCAGATGGTTGCGCTGGCGCAGGCGCGCTTGCAGCGCTCTACCGTCGTCAACCCCGACACGGGTACCTACGACGAGCACCCCGACCGCACCAGCCGCGGCGGCCACTTCCGCCGCGGCGAGACCGAACTCATCCGCCGCCTCGAGCAACGCCTCGCCGACCTCACCGGCTATCCCGTTGAGAACGGCGAGCCGCTGCAAATCCTGCACTACCTGCCCGGCGGCGAATACAAGCCGCACTACGACTACTTCGACCCCGCGCAACCCGGCAACGAGGCGGTGCTCAAGCAGGGCGGCCAGCGCGTGGCGACTGTGGTGATTTATCTCAACGACGTCGAAGCCGGCGGCTCCACGGTCTTCCCCACCGTGGGCCTGGACGTGCTACCGCGCAAAGGCAACGCCACCTTCTTCGCCTACCTGGCCGAAGACGGCCGCCTCGACGAGCGCACGCTGCACGGCGGCAGCCCGGTCCTGCGCGGCGAGAAATGGATCGCGACCAAGTGGATACGGGAGCGGGCGTACGTGGGCGCGGGGGCGACTTGAGGCGTGGTCGTCCTCGTCGTTAGGCGAAACCTGTAGCCGTGCGGAAACCTCGCCGCATGTCCTATCTGAACTACCATTGCGCCGGTCCGCCAGCGTGGATGCCGTCGCTTGAATGTTTAGCCCATGACCGAACAGGAGTTGCTTGCGTTGCTCGCGCTCGACGAGACTGATCGCGTCGAGTTCACCGAGGCCGTTCGGGATACCGATAAGTTCTCGGAAGCGGTTTGCGCTTTCGCGAACGATCTGCCCAATCGCGGCCTGCCGGGCTATCTGATCGTCGGCGTGAACAAACGCCGCGAGCCTGCCGGTCTGAAGGTGACCGACGAGTTGCTGCGCTCTCTGGGGGGGCTACGCGACAACGGGAACATTCAGCCGCTGCCGGTCGTCTCGGTCGAAAAGATAGTGCTTGCCGCGGGCGAGATCGCCGTCGTGACGGTGCAACCCTCGCTGTTGCCGCCCGTGCGCTACAAGGGTCGCGTCTGCATACGCAACGGCCCGCGCAAGGGCTACGCGACTGAGCAAGAAGAGCGCATTTTGATTGAGCGGCGTGTGTCTCACGCCAAGACGTTCGATGCTCTGCCGTGCCTCGACGCTCGGCTCGACGATCTGGCGCTGCCGCTGTTTTTGATCGATTACCGCGCGCAGGCCGTTGCCGCAGAGACGATTGCCGAGAATCGGCGCTCGGTCGAGCATCAATTGGCGTCGCTGCGTTTCTTCGATCTCGGACACAACTGCCCAACGCACGCGGGCATCTTGTTGTTCGGCCTGGATGTGCGGCGCTGGCTTCCGGGTGCCTACATTCAGTTCTTGCGCGTTGCGGGCGACTCGCTGGCGGCTCCGATCGCCAACGATCGCGAACTCTCGGGCGACTTGCTCACTGTATTGCGCGAACTGGACGCCTTGATCGACGCGCAGTTGGCGAAGTTTCCGGTGGACGAAAGCACATTAC
>JAJTHJ010000204.1 GCA_021298875.1 Burkholderiales bacterium
CAGTGGCCGCCCATTGCGCCCTCGAGCGCACGCTTCCACGGCTGGTCGTAGGCCTCGATCAGGTTGAAGTCGAGCGGCTCGACCGCATGTCTGGCGAGTAGCTCGCGCACGAAGCGCGCCTGCTCCAGTTCGCCTGGCCGCGCCGGCCCGCGCTGGCGTCCGGCGGCGGGCCAGCCCGTCTCGCCCACGTACACCGGTGTGTCACCAAAGGCCGCGCGCAATTGCCGCGCGATGGAGTACACATGCTCGACCGCCGCTCCGATGCCTACCGGCTCGTCTTCCCAATAAGGCAGGATGTGTGCGGCCACCACGTCCACCTGCGGCTGCAAGGCGGCGCGGTGGCGCAACCAGAACTCCCACACATCGGCGTAGGCGATCGGCACCGGCGACTCGCGCCGCGCGCCGGCGAGGATCGCCGCCAGTTGCTCGGGCGATTGTTCGCGCCGCAGCAGCACCTCGTTGCCGACGATCAGGAGGTCGATCGTGTCGCGGTACTCGCGGGCGAGCGCCAGCCCGCGCCGCAGTTGCGCTTCGTTGGCGACCGGGTCGCGGCCAATCCAGACGCCCAATTGCACGCGCAAACCGAGCTCGCGCGCAACACCGGGCACTTGGTGCAAACCATGATCCAGCCCATAAGTGCGCACGCAGCCCGTAAAATCGCGCAGCCGCGTGAGGTCGGCGACGATCTGTTCGCGCGGAACGACGAGCGTCGGGTCGAACGGCGTTTGCCCCGGCCGGTGAAACGGCGCGTAGCTGACGCAGGGTACGCGCGCGCCGGCGACCTCCGGCAGCGCTACCGGCTGCCCGCGATTCCAGGCCCAGGCGAGCAGCGCTGCGAGTGCGGCTGCGGGCAGCAGTACAGCAAGGGTGGCGCGCAGTTTGCTCATGTGGGGAGTGTGCCGGAGGCGGGCACGTGAGCGGAGCGTTTTTCGCGGTTTGTCCCCTCGGTGAGGCGGTCTTCCCTCACCCGGCGCTTCGCGCCACCCTCTCCCGAGGGGAGAGGGTTGGAAAGCTCCTCTCCCCCCGGGAGAGGGGTTGGGGTGAGGGAAGTCCGTGGCCACGGGCGCGAGCATGCGAGTTCGTGAAAGCCAAAGCCAACCGATTTGACGAATTTGAATCCAACCCATGCACCCCCGCTTGTCCCTGTTGATCTCCCGTCTGCCCGCCGCGCTGGTCATTTGCGCGCTGGTGCTTGGCGTCAACTGGGCGGTCTGGCGCGCGGCCAATCCGCCGCTGCCGGCGCCGGACGCGCCTCAGCGGGTGACCGGCCTGGCCTACAACGCGTTCCAGCGCTGGGAGAGCCCGCTCGCCCAGCGCTTTCCGACCGAAGAGGAAATCGACGCCGATCTAGCGCGCATGCGCACGCTGACCACGCGGCTGCGTACCTACAGCGCGGCTGAATTTCCGATCCTGCCGGCGCTGGCGGAAAAACACGGCCTCGAAATCGCGCAGGGCGTCTGGCTCGACCGCCGCTTCGACAACAACGAGCGCGAGATCGAAGCCGCCATCGCCGCCGCGCGCAGCCACACGAGCGTGAAGCGCATCGTGGTCGGCAACGAAACGCAGTTGCACCGGCAACTGAGCCCCCAGGAGTTGTACGACTACCTCGACCGCGTGCGCGCGGCCAAGACCGGCGTGCCGGTGACCACCGCCGAGCCCTGGCACATCTGGCTGGCGCAGCCGGAACTCGCCAACCACGTCGACTTCATCACCGTGCACCTGCTGCCGTACTGGGAAGGCGTGCCGGTTGAGGCCGCGCTCGATGACGCGCTAATGCGCTACGCGCAGGTGCAGGCGCGCTTCCCGCGCAAGCGGGTGGTGATCGGCGAAATCGGCTGGCCGAGCGGCGGCAAGGCGGTGGGTGTGGCGCTCGCCTCGCCGCTGGCGCAGGCGCGCTTCGTCCGCGAGTTTCTGGAGCGCTCCGCCGGCTCCACGCTCGACTACTATCTGATGGAAGCGGTCGATCAGCCGTGGAAGCGCGCGACCGAAGGCGAGGTCGGCGCCCACTGGGGCGTGCTGGAGGCCGACCGCACGCCCAAGTTCGCGCACAGCGGCCCGGTGCAGGCCGACCCCTACTGGCAGGTCAAGGCGCTGGCGGCGAGCGTGCTCGGGCTGGCCGCGATGCTGCCCTTCCTGCTCGCTTTTGCCCACCTGCGGCTGCCGTCGCGGCTGCTGTTTGCGGCCAGCGCGCAGGCGATCGCCTCGTTCGCGGTGCTGATCGGCACGCTGCCGCTGGTCAATTACCTGCGCCCGGTGGACTGGGCGCTGCTCGTCCTGCTGGTGCCGGCGCTCGCCCTGCTGGGGGCGATCCTGATGGCGCTGCTCTTCGAGTTCGTCGAACTCTTCTGGGACGGCAACCTGCGCCGCCGCGCCCCACCACGCGCGCTGCCGGCGGGCAGCGCCGCGCCCTGCGTCAGCGTGCACTTGGCCTGCTGCAACGAGCCGCCGGCGCAGGTGATCGCCACCATCGACAGCCTGCTGGCGCTGGACTGGCCCGACCTCGAAGTGATCGTGGTGGACAACAACACGCGCGACCCCGCGCTGTGGCAGCCGGTGCAGGCGCATTGCGCCGCGCGCGCGGCGGAACTGGCCGAGCGCGGCGCGTCCCTGCGGCTGAAGTTCTTCCACCTGCCGGCCTGGCCGGGCTACAAGGCCGGGGCACTGAACTTCGCGCTGCGCGAGACCGACCCGCGTGCCGAGTGGGTCGCGCTAGTCGATGCCGATTACGTGGTGCGGCCCGGCTGGCTGCGGCAGATCGCCGGTTACTTTGCCGACAGCGAAGTGGGCATCGTGCAGGTGCCGCAGGCGCACCGCGACTGGCGCGGCAGCGCGCTGGCGCGGATGATGAACTGGGAGTACGACGGCTTTTTCCGCCTCGGCATGCATCACCGGCACGAGCGCGACGCGATCGTCCAGCACGGCACGATGACCGCGATTCGCGCGCCGCTGCTGCGCCGACTCGGCTGGGCCGAAGAATGTGTGTGCGAGGACACCGAGCTCGGCCTGCGCGTGCTGGCGAGCGGCCAGCGCGCGGTGTACGTGGACGAGGTGCTCGGCCGCGGGCTGGTGCCGGCCGACTTTGCCGCCTTCCGCCGCCAGCGGCGCCGCTGGGCGCAGGGGGCGATGCAGATCCTGCGGCGCCACGCCGGCGCGCTCTTCGGGCGCAGCGGCCTGTCGTGGGCGCAGCGCTATCACTTTGCCGCCGGCTGGCTGCCCTGGGTTGGCGACACGCTGCACCTCGTCTTCACGCTTGCGGCGATCGTCTGGAGCCTCGGCGTGCTGCTCGCGCCGGCGTACTTCTCGCTGCCGATCGCGCTCTTCGTCGCGCCGCTGGCGGTGTTCGTGCTGGCGCGGATGCTGCTGGGGCCGCTGCTGTACGCACGGCGCGTCACGCGCAACCCGGCCGACATTGCCGGTGCGGCGCTGGCCGGTATGGGCCTGTCGCACGCGATTGCGCGCGGCACGCTGGCGGGGCTGGCGCGGCGGCGTGCGGTGTTCGAGATCACACGCAAAGCCACCGGCACCGACACCCCGCGCCGCGCCCGCGAGTCCCTGGGCGGCGTGGCCGAAGAAGCCGCACTGCTGGCACTGCTCGCAACCTGCGCGCTGGCGTTTGCGGTGGTGTACCCGGACGGCGACACCGACGCGCGGCGCTGGATCGCCCTGCTCGCGATGCAGGCGCTGCCCTACGCGGCTGCGCTTGCCTGCGCCGCGTTGCCGGCGGCGCCAAAGAGCGCAGCGGAGCGCATCCGCGGGCGCGGTCTGGCCCGCGCGTCGCGCGCGGCCGAAGCGCAGACGCCGACGCTGGCGCGGTGACACTCGCGCGCGCCTATGCGGCGCGCGTACCCGCAGCCAGCCCGTCGCCGCGCGCCAACTGCACCACGCTTTCCGCGTACGGCGCATTGGGCCAGCGCAGCGCATCGGCCGCCACCGCGCAGCGCGCAGCGAGTGCGTCCCAATCGTCCGCGCCCAGATGCACGATGCCGTAGCGGTGGCTCTCCAGCCAGGCGAACTCGCGCCGCAGCGCCGCGCCGCGCTTGGTGAAGGTGAGCAGCAGCGCATCCGGGCAGGCCTGTGCCAGCGCCGCGCGCTCGGCGCGGCGGGGCGGCGGCGGCACCGAGGCGACGTCGAACGCGCGCCACACGAGGCTCGCCGCCACCTGCGCGGTCGGCGCCACGCGCGGCAGCGCGGCGGGGTCCTGGCCGCAGGCGAGCGCAATGGCCATCGCGTGCGGGTCGATGCCCTGCACGCGCCGGTACAGATCGGAGAACTGCGAGGCCAGCCGCGGGTTGAACTCGATCGCGGTCAGCCGATCGCTGGCCGCATCGAAAAAGAACTCGAAGTTGAAGAAGCCGTGCTCGAAGCCCACCGCGCGCAGCGCGCGTTG
Organism: Burkholderiales bacterium; assembly: GCA_021298875.1. GTDB lineage: Bacteria > Pseudomonadota > Gammaproteobacteria > Burkholderiales > Burkholderiaceae_F > JAJTHJ01. The sequence goes on from JAJTHJ010000204.1 coordinate 4,388, forward strand.
CGCGAGGTCCGCGGCGCGCGCGACCACCGGCGCCGGCAGCCGGCTCGGCAACTGCCAGCGCGCGAAGGCCTGGGTGCCCGGCACCATCACCGCATCGACCACGCCGAGCGCGCGCATCTCGCCGCGGAACAGGTAGCCGTCCAGGTTGTACTGCGGCGCGTGGATCGGCTCTTCGATCAGCAGCCGGCGCGTTGGGCCGGCCTGCGGCTGCAAGCGCGCGGCGGCGCGGTCGAAAGGCTGCGCCAGCCAGCGTGCGACCAGCCGTTCGCGCCACTGCTGCCGCGCCAGCGCGCGCAGGTCTTGCGCGCTGCCGAGCCGCCGCGCCAGCACCGAGAACGCGGCCTTCACCGGCTTGGCAAAGCACGGGTAGCCGAAGCCTTCGGGCAGCTTGCCGTGCGCGGCGGCGGCGAGATCGAGCACGGCCCAGCGCGGGTTGGCCTCGGGCGCGACGCGCGCCAGCACGCCGCGCATGACGGCCTTGTTCTGGCAGGCGACGATGGCGGCTGGGTCGGTGCCCGGCAGCCCGGCCGCGCGCGCGGCCAGCGCGGCGGTGAGCGCGCCAAAGGGTTCTTCGTGCGAGACGATCCCCGCCCAGCCGCCGCGCCGCGCCCGACGCGCGATCCGCTGCGCGAAGCCGCTGAGGTCGAAGCCCGGCAGCGCGAGCTGGCTCGGGAAGCGGAACAGATCGAAGCCGGCCCGCGCGAAGCGGTAGCCGGCGGCGTGCAGGCGCGCGTGCTCGACCGCGTCGAAGTCGCGGTCGAACAGCAGGCCGATGGTGGCGGGGGGGATCACGAGGGCAAGACGTGGGGTGCGCGGGCGCCAACTGCCAATTCGCCACGCGCGCAGGAAGGTTACCGCGTACCGGCCCGCGCCAGAAATTCTCCCCAG
>JAJTHJ010000191.1 GCA_021298875.1 Burkholderiales bacterium
CAGCGGCCCCGACAGGCCGAAGAGCAGCGTGATCAGCCCGAGATGGCTGATCGTCGAGTAGGCGAGCAGCCCCTTCAAGTCCTGCTGGAAGATCGCGATGTAGGCGCCGACGACGAGGGTCGCCAGCCCCGTGAGCGAGACGATCCAGAACCACTCCGCGCTGCCGGCGAGCGCCGGGTACAGCCGCGCCAGCAGAAACACGCCCGCCTTGACCATCGTCGCCGAGTGCAGATAGGCCGACACCGGCGTCGGTGCCGCCATCGCGTGCGGCAGCCAGAAGTGCAGCGGGAACTGCGCGCTCTTGGCAAAGGCGCCCGCCAGCACCAGCAGCAGCGCCGGCAGATACAGCGGATGCGCGCGGATCGCGTCGCCCGCCGCGAGCACCGCGTCCAGTTGCAGGCTGCCGACGATTTGCCCGATCAGCAGCACGCCGGCCAGCAGCGCCAGCCCGCCGGCGCCGGTGATGGCCAGCGCCATCTTGGCGCCTTCGCGCGCATCGGTGCGGTGCTGCCAGTAACCGATCAGCAGGAAGCTCGACAGGCTGGTCAGTTCCCAAAATACGACCAGCAGCAGCAGGTTGTCGGCGAGCACGACGCCGAGCATCGCGCCCATGAAAAGCAGCAGGAAGGCAAAGAAGCGCGGCGCGGAGTCCTTCGGATCGAGGTAGTACGCCGCGTACAGCACCACCAGCGCGCCGATGCCGCAGACGAGGAGCGTGAACAGCCATGCCAGCCCGTCCATCCGGAAGCCGAAGGTCAGCCCCAGCGGTTCGACCCACGCGGCCTGCCAGTGCAACACCGCGCCGCCGAACACCGCAGGCGCGGTGGCCGCCACCACCGCGCAGCCTCCGAGCGCCACGGCGCCGGCGAGCGCCGCGGTCGTGCGCCGCCAAGCCGGCGGCAACAGCAACAGCAGCGCGCCGGCGAAGGGCAGCAGGACGAGGAAGGGCAGCAGCGCAGGCACGGAAGACAGTCGGCAGCGGTCTGTGGAAAGCGCTCGAGTATAGGAAGCAGGCGCTTGCTGCCCGCCGGCGGCGCGAAAAACCGACGCTCAAGCTCTGGCACCAACCGTATCCGGCGGCGCCGATCTTTGCACTCAGGGTTAATCAGGCCTTAACGACCGCAGCGCCGCTGCCGACAATCATCGCCCCGGCGTTGCACCCACGCCCGCGAACCCGACTTCCATGTTCAGACACCATCTTGCCCGCTGGCTGCCGAGCGAAGAGGCGCTGCGACAGCGGCGCGGCCTGCGCTGGCTGGCTCCGCTGCTGGCCCATCCGGGACTGTGGCGGCCGACCCGCCGGCGGATTGCCGCCGGCGCGGCGATCGGCGTGTTCTTCGGGCTGCTGATCCCGGTCGCGCAGATCGCCGCCGCAGCCGCCGTCGCGGTCGTGTTGCGCGCCAACTTACCGGTGGCGGCCGTCGCCACGCTGGTGTCCAATCCGCTGACCTATGTGCCGATCTGGGTGGCCGCGCATCAGACCGGCGCAGCCTTGCTCGATGAGCCGGCCGGCGCCACGGCGCCACCCACAGACCTGCCGGCCGAAGCCGCGGCAACACCGGGCTGGTTCGCGCGCGTGACCGATATTGGCGGGCCGCTGGCCTTGGGGCTGGCGCTGTTCGCCGTGGTCGGAGCCGCGGCGACCTGGCTGCTGATCCACGCCGGCTGGAAGCTCGCCGTGCATGCGCGCCGGCGGCGTCGGCCACCTCCGGCAACGGCTTGAGCCGCAGCGCGCGGGCGGGAGCCAGCCTCAGTGTCTGGCCCGACCGAGCGGCACCAGCGATACCACCAGCGTCAGCACCGTCAGCGGCAGCACGAACCACAGCATCGCCGCCGAGAACAGCGGCAACGCGTCGTGCTGCTGCGCGGCGAGGATCAGGTAGGCGACGTAGGCCGCGTAGTAGAAGAGAAAGACCAACCCCTCCCAGCGCGCCACGCAGCGGCCGGTGAGAAACGCCGGCAGGGTGGCGACGGCGACCGCGAGCATCACCCAGCCGTCGAAGTTGAGCACCGCCGGCGCCACCGGCAGGCCCTGCGGTGCGACGAGGCCGGCCAGGCCCAGGCAGCCGAGGATGTTGAAGGTGTTGCTGCCGACCACGTTGCCGACCGCGATGTCGCGTTCGCCCTTGAAGGTCGCGGCAAGCGACGCGGCCACCTCCGGCAGCGAGGTGCCGGCGGCGACGATGGTCAGGCCGATCACGAGTTCGCTGACGCCGAGCGCACGTGCCGCGGCGATCGCCGCGTCGACCAGCCAGCCGGCGCCGAGCACCAATAGCGCCAGGCCCCCGGCGATCAGCGCGAGTTGCGCCGCCCAGTGTCGATCCCAACCGGTCTGCGGCTCGGCGGCCGGCGCCTCGCCCGCCGCCGCGGCCGTTTGCCGGCGCGACTGCACGACCAGGAAGACCGTGTAGGCGCCCAGCAGCGCGAGCAGCAGTCCAGCCTCCACGCGGCCGATATGGCCGTTCTGCGCCAGCACGAGCAGCAGCACCGACGCACCGATCATGATCGGCACCTCTTGCCGGATCAGTTGCGAGTGGACCACCAGCGGCGCGATCAGCGCGGCCACGCCGAGCACGAACAGCACGTTGAAGATGTTGCTGCCGACGACATTGCCGACCGCGATGTCGGCCTGGCCGGAGAAGGCCGAGCCGACCGACACCGCCGTCTCCGGCGCGCTGGTACCAAAGGCCACCACCGTCAGCCCGACCACCAGCGGCGAGATGCCGAGCGACAGCGCCAGCTTCGACGCCCCGCGCACCAGCAGTTGCGCGCCGACCGCGAGCGCGGCCAGACCAAGACAAAAAAAGAGGAGGTGCTGGAGCATCGGATGCAAGCCTGCGGACGGTTGCTGCGCCGGGCGGAGCCACGGTAGAGCAAGTATAGGTAGCGGCGCCTCAGCCAACCCGCTGCAGCAGCAGGCCTTTCAGATACTCGCCTTCCGGGTGTGTCATCAACAGCGGATGGTCTTCGCCCGCGCCGAGCCGGCGCAGCATCTGCGCCTCGACGCGCGCATCGAACACGGCGCCGGCGACGATCTTCTGGAACAAGTCCACGTCGATCGCACCCGAGCACGAAAACGTCAGCAGATAGCCGCCGGGCGCCAGCAGCCGCAGGCCGTTCAGGTTGATGTCCTTGTAGGCGCGCGCGGCACGCTCCACGTGATGGTGGCTGGCGGCGAACTTGGGCGGGTCGAGCACGATCAGGTCGAACACGCGCCCCTCGTCGCGCAGCGCGCGCAGTGCGTCGAACACGTCGTCGCCGCGCCACTCGGCCGCGGCGGTGAAGCCGTTGCGCGCCCAGTTGTCCTGCGCGAGCGCCAGTGCGTCGGCCGACGAGTCCACCGACAGCAGCTCCCCCGCCCCGCCCGCCGCGGCGGCGAGCGAAAAGCCGCCCGTGTAGCAAAAGCAATTCAACACGCGCGGCGCGCGGCCCGGCGCAGCGGCAAGTCGCGCCGCCAGTTGCCGCACCAGCAGCCGGTTATCGCGCTGGTCGATGTAAAAGCCCGTCTTGTGGCCGCGCTGCACGTCCACGCCGTAGCGGATGCTGTGTTCCACGACTTCGATCGGCGCATCCGGCGTCACGCCACGCAGCACCCCGCTCGTGGCCGGCAAGCCCTCGCGCTGGCGGGTGGCACTGTCGGAGCGGTCGAACACGTTGCCGCAGCCGGTCGCTTGCACCAGAGCATCGATCAGCATCTCGCGCCAGGCTTCCGCACCCGTCGCCTGCAACTGCACGACCAGCCAGTCGGCATAGCGGTCGGCGACGAAACCCGGCAGCCCGTCGGCCTCGCCGAACACGAGCCGCAGCGCGTCGCTGTCCGCGGCCAGATGCGCACGACGCGCGACCGCCGCATGCACCCGCGCGGCAATGAAGTCCACGTCGATGCGCTGCGTCTCGTCGAAGCCCCAGCAGCGCGCGCGCAGCGTGGAGGCCGGTGCATACGCGGCCCAGGCGAGATAGCGTCCGTCGGCGGCGCGCACTGCAACGGTGGCGCCCGCTTCCGCGCGGCCGGTTACGCGTGCCACCGCCGTGTCGTAAATCCATGGGTGGCGCCGCAGCAACGACTTCTCCTTGCCGGGCTTGAGCCACAGTTCGGCGGGCTTCATGCATTCTTGCGGCGCGCGCGCGGGTGGGCGGCGTCGTAGGCTTTGGCCAGGTGCTGCCAGTCGAGCCGCGTGTATATCTGCGTGGTCGAGATGCTGGCGTGGCCGAGAAGTTCCTGCACGGCGCGCAGGTCGCCGCTGGACTGCAACAGGTGCGAGGCCATCGAGTGGCGCAACACGTGCGGATGCACGTGCACCGGCAGCCCGAGGCTGCGCGCCAGGCGGTCGAGCCGTTGCTGCACGCTGCGCGCGGCCAGGCGAGTGCCGCGCGCGGAGACGAAGAGCGCCCGCTCGTCCGCACCCTCGATCCGCGCGCGCTGCGCGAGCCACGCCCGCAGCGCCGCGACCGCCGCGCGCCCCACCGGCACGCTGCGCCGCTTGCCGCCCTTGCCGGTGACGACGACTTCGGCGGCGTCGAGATCGACCCAACTGGCAGAGACCCCGCGGCCCGGCCCGCCGTCGAAGTAACGCAGGTCGAGGCTCACCAGTTCCGCCAGCCGCAGCCCGCTCGAATAAAGCAACTCGACGAGCGCCTTGTCGCGCACAGCCCAGCGGTCGTCGGCCGCCGGCTCGTGCGCGGTCAGCGACACCGCCTGATCGACCGCCAGCGCCTTGGGCAGCCGCTTGGGCGCGCGCGGCGCCCGCACGCCCACCACCGGATTGGCCGCCACCAGCCCGCGCGCGCCAAGCCAGCGGAAGAAGCTGCGCCACGCCGACAGCGTGCGCGCGAGCGACGCCGGCGCCAGCCCGCCGGCATGCAGCTTGGCGGCGTAGCGGCGCACGTCGGCGGTGGTCAGTTGTTCGAGCGGCGCCAGGTGCAGCCGCGCGAGCGCGCGCAAGTCGCGCTCGTAGGCATGCACCGTCAGCGCGGAGGCGCGACGCAGTTGTGCCAGTTCCCGCAGAAAATCCGCCACGAGCGCGGGCAGCGGCTCATCGGGCGCCCGCTCCAACGTGGCAGACATGACGCTCTCGTCTCACCGTCGTTCCCGCGGAAGCGGGAACCCAGCGGCGTTCGCCAAAAACACTGGGTTCCCGCTTCCGCGGGAACGACAAACAGAGCGATCCCGGAGCGCCGCCTCGATCATCAACGCAGCCGCGACAGCGCGGCGCCGGCGAGGCTCGCGATGCGGACGAGAAACGCCGTGCCCATGCCGGCGCGAAAGCGCTCGGCGTCGGGCGAGCCCAGGACCAGCAGGCCGAACGGCGCCTCGCCCGCCGCGGCGCGCAGCGGCAGCAGCGCCAGGCTTTGCACGCTGCCCGGCGTGGCGCCGTCTTCGGCGAGCCAGCCTGCCGCGTCGAAGCCGCTGTTGGGGCCGCAGTACGGCGCGGCCATGCTGGCGGCCAGGCGCATCGCATCTTCGCCCGCCGGTTGCGCACAGGGCAGTTGCGCAAAGAGCGGGCGGATGCCCCACAGCCGCAGCGCGGCATGCGGCACCTCGAACACGCGCTTGATCTGCCCGATCGCCGTCGACGGCAGCGTCAGCGTGTCGCTGTGCGCGACCAGCGCCGCAGACCAGGCGACAAGCTTGTCGGCGAGCGCGTCGTTTTCGGCGCCGTAGCGCACCAGCTCCGCCAGCCGCGCCTCCAGCGCGCGAATGCGCTCGCGCTGCATCTGTGCCTGCCGCTCCATCAGCGACACCGCCTGCCCGCTTTGCGGGTGCGGCACCTGCAAGACGGCCAGCACCTCCGGGTGCTTTTCGAAAAAGTCAGTGTTGTCGGCGAGGTACTGCGCGACGTCGGTGGCGTTCATGGTCACAGATCGATTTCCCCGTGAAAAACTTCTTCCGCCGGGCCGGACATCCACACCGGCTGCCCCGGCCCGTCCCAGGCGATGCGCAATTGTCCGCCACGCAGCGCCACCGCGACCGGCGTGTCGAGCCGGCCGCGCGCGATGCCCGTCGCCACCGCCGCGCAGGCGCCGGTGCCGCAGGCGAGCGTCTCGCCCACGCCGCGCTCCCACACCCGCAGGCGGATCGCGTGGCGATCCACGATCTGCATGTAGCCCGCGTTGACGCGGTGGGCAAAGCGCGGGTGATGCTCGATGCGCGGCCCTTCAGTGGCGACCGGCGCGCCGTCCACGTCGGCGACGATCTGCACCGCGTGCGGGTTGCCCATCGAGGCCACCGCCACCGGGCGCACCGCGCCGTCCACGTCCAGCGGCCAGACGTGCAGCGCGCCGTCGGCCGTGGCTGCGAGCCCCTCGACATCGAACGGCAGCGCCGCCGGCTCGAAGCGCGGCACACCCATGTCCACCGTCACGCCGCCGTCGTCTTCCAGTCGCGGCTCGATGATGCCGCCGGCCGTTTGCACGCGGATCGCGCGCTGGCCGGTCAGACCGCGCGCACGGACGAACTTGACGAAGCAGCGCGCGCCGTTGCCGCACTGCTCGACCTCGCCTCCGTCGGCGTTAAAGA
>JAJTHJ010000288.1 GCA_021298875.1 Burkholderiales bacterium
CACGCTGGTGTTGGGCGCGGTCAGATCGAAGCCCGAGTACAGCACCTTCATGTCGTCCAGCGTGGCGATGGACACCCCGCTGTTGCCGACCTTGCCGTAGATGTCGGGGCGCAGGTCGGGGTCGTTGCCGTACAGCGTCACGCTGTCGAAGGCGGTGGACAGCCGCTTGGCCGGCATGCCTTCGCTCAGGAGCTTGAAGCGGCGGTTGGTGCGGAACGGGTCGCCCTCGCCGGCAAACATGCGGGTCGGGTCTTCGTTCTCCCGCTTGAAGGCGAACACGCCCGCGGTGTAGGGGAAGCTGCCGGGAACGTTTTCCAGCAGCAGCCACTTCAGCAGCTCGCCGTGGTCTTCGTATCTCGGCAGCGCCACCTTGCGGATCTTGGTGCCGGAGAGGCTTGTGTGAGTGAGCGCGGTGCGGATTTCGCGGTCGCGGATCTTGACCACGTACTCGTCGCCGGCGTAGGCCTCTTGCATTTGCGGCCACATGGCGAGGAGTTTTTGGCTGCGGGGGGCGAGTTGGGAGTCGCGGGCGGAGATCAGCCCGTCCAGTTGCGCCAAAGCGCCCTCACCCGGCGCGCTCCGCGCGCCACCCTCTCCCGCTGATGCGGGCGAGGGGCCGGGGGTGAGGGCCAAGAGCTTCTGCGTCGTCAACAACGCCTGCCTCTCCCGCGCAACCCGCGCCTGCTCCAGCGCATGGCGCTTGTACCCGCGCACGGTGTCGGCAATCTCCGCCAGATAGCGCACGCGCTGCGGCGGCACGATGGGGGTCTGGTTGGTGGAGTGGCGCGTGGCCACGCGCGGCAGCCGGCTCTCCGCGGTCTTCAACCCCAGCGCCTGCAAGCGCGGCAGGATCGCCTGATAAAGGGCAGTCACCCCATCGTCGTTAAAGCGCGCGGCCTGGGTGCCGAAGACCGGCATCTCCTCCGGGCTTTGCTTGAACGCGCCTTTGTTGCGCTGCACCTGCTTGCTCACGTCGCGCAACGCGTCGGCCGCGCCTTTGCGGTCGAACTTGTTGATCGCGACGAAGTCGGCAAAGTCCAGCATGTCGATCTTCTCGAGCTGGCTGGCCGCGCCGTACTCCGGCGTCATCACGTACAGGCTCGCGTCCACGTGTGGGACGATGGCCGCATCGCCCTGGCCGATGCCGCTGGTTTCGACCAGCACGAGGGCGAAGCCCGCGGCCTTGCAGGCGGCGATTACGTCGGGCAACGCTTGCGAAATTTCAGAGCCGGCCTCGCGCGTGGCGAGCGAGCGCATGTAAACGCGCGCGCCGCTTTGCCAAGGCTGGATCGCGTTCATGCGGATGCGGTCGCCCAGCAGCGCGCCGCCGCTCTTGCGGCGCGAGGGGTCGATGGAGATCACGGCCACCGTCAACGCATCGCCCTGGTCGAGCCGCAGCCGGCGGATCAACTCGTCGGTCAGCGAGCTCTTGCCCGCGCCGCCCGTGCCGGTGATGCCGAGCACCGGCACCTTGGCGGTATCGGCCGTCTTGCGCAGCGCGTCCTTCAGCTTGGCATCGGCGCTGCCCAGTTCCAGCGCGGTGATCAGTTGCGCCAGCGCGCGCCAGCGGCGGGTCGGGTCGGCGTCCTGTAACGCCGCGACCGACTTCGGCGCGAGCGGCGACAAATCCTCGTCGCAGGCGGCGACGATCGAGCCGATCATCCCTTCCAGCCCGAGCTTCTGCCCGTCCTCGGGCGAGAAGATGCGGGCCACGCCGTAGTCGTGCAGCTCACGGATCTCCGCCGGCACGATCACGCCGCCGCCGCCGCCAAAGACCTTGATGTTCTCGCCGCCGCGCGCGCGCAGCAGGTCGAGCATGTACTTGAAGAACTCGACGTGCCCGCCCTGGTAGCTGCTGACCGCGATGCCCTGCACGTCCTCGTGCAGCGCGGCGGTGACGATCTCTTCGACCGAGCGGTTGTGCCCCAGGTGGATCACCTCTGCGCCCATCCCTTGCAGGATGCGCCGCATGATGTTGATGCTGGCGTCGTGCCCGTCGAACAGGCTCGCCGCGGTGACAAAGCGAACCTTGTGCTTCGGGCGATAACTCGCCAGCTTCTTGACTTCGGACAGGTCGGTCATGGTGGCGCTCCAGAAGGACTCGCTCCTCCCCCTTCAAGGGGGAGGTTGGGAGGGGGATGGGTTGCAACCGGATCGCCGCCGCGGGCCCCGAAGACCCATCCCCACCCCGGCCCTCCCCTCGAAGGGGAGGGAGAACACGCGATGCAGGCCGGCCAGCTTACCCAAGTTGACGTTAGCGTCAACCGGCGATCAGCCGCATCGCCGCGGGGTCGAAAGGGCGCAGCAGCGCAGCAGCGCCGCCGCGTCCGGCCCGTCCGAGAGGTCGTAGCGGCTGCACATGCGGCACATTGTCGCGCGCTGTCGCGAATAGAATCGCGCAGCCCGGACGATTTCTCGCTCGGGATTTATCCGTCCGCCATGTCCTCTCGGTCTGCCACCCCGAAGAAGCCCAAACCGCGGCCGGCAGCCCGTTACGGCATTGCCGAGTGGTTCGGCGACGACCCGCAAGACCTATCGCACACCGAACGCGTCGAGCGCGCCGGACTCGCTGCCGACAAGGCGACCGGCGTTCATGCCTGCCGCTTCGCTGCCGCACTCGACCCGGGCGCCCGCTGCGGCAAGCCGGGCGGCGTGTGTTCGATGCGGCGCTTCTTGCGCGATGGCGACGCAGCGCGGCCCACCGACGACTCGCCCGTCGTCTTTTGCCCGCAGCGATTCCTTGAAGACGGAGCGGTGTTGCGCTGGGTCGGCGCAACGATGCTCGGCAGCGAACGTCCGATCTGCATCCGCGAAATCCCGTTCCTCGCGAAGCAAGCCGCCGACGGCGAAACCGAAGACAAGCGCGCCGGCCGCATCGACTGGGTATTGGTGCACCCCGACGCCGGCCCGGCGCTGCGGTGGTGTGCGCTGGAGTCGCAGAGCGTTTACTTTTCCGGCCGGGCGATGGCCGACGATTTTTCGGCCTGGGCGACTTGCCCGGACGGCAGCGCGCCGTTTCCCACGGCGGTGCGGCGGCCCGATTACCGGAGTTCCGGCCCCAAGCGGCTGGCGCCGCAACTGCGGGTCAAGGTGCCCGAGTTGCGCGCTTGGGGAGCGAAGACCGCTGTGGTCGTCGACGAGTACTTCTTCAGCCAGATGCGCGGCGTAGCCGAACTGGCGGCGGGCGACACCGCAGATCGCCTGGCCAACGCGGAGGTGGTGTGGTTTGTCGTCGGGTTCGACGGAGCGCGCCTCGAGCCGCGCCGCGCGGTCTTTACGCGACTCGACAACGCCATCGACGCGCTGAACGCGACGCGACCGGTCGGCAAGACCGCGTTCGAAGCGGAAATCGCCGACTGCATCCGCAGCGGGCGGAAAACGTTCAGGCTTTAGTGAGCAGCAGTTCGTTCTTGACCTCGTGGTGCGTGGTCTTCATCGGCACGCGGCGAACCTTGAAGTCGTGCCGGCGAGCCAGCGCGAGCACCTCATCGGTCTCGTCGTAGGTCATCAGCACCGGGCCGGCACAGGCCGCAAGTTCGGCGAACAGGCGCTCGTGATCGACCTCGGAGAACGTGTAGAGCCTCTTTCCGGCACTGCTGCGGCTGGCCGTGTACGGTGGGTCGATGAACCAGGCCGCGCGCGCGTCGCGGCGGAAGCGCGTTATCGCGGCGAACGCGTCGCCCTCGGCAAACGACAGGCGCGCGCGCAGCAAACGGATCGCCCGCATGCGCTTGACCAGCGTTTCCGGATACCAGCGCGAGCGCAGGCCGCGACCGTTCTCGCCGTTCTTCATGCGGCTGGCGCCCGGCGCCAGAATCCCGCCGCGATTCACGCGGTTGAGCACGATGGTCTTGAACGCCGCCTCCGCCGGCGTGCGCGGATAGGCATCCAGCACGCGCGCCACGTTGGCCGCATCCATCGGGAAGTCGGCGATAAGCGCAAAGAGCGTTTCCGCCTCGGCATCGGTCCCGGCGACCAACAACCGCCAGACTGCCGCGACCGCGGGATCTTTCTCGACCAGCCAGACATGCTCGGCCAACTGCTCGGCCGCGACCGACAGCCCGACGATGGCGCCGCCCGCGAACGGCTCGACGAAGTTCTTCGGTGCGCGCGGCAACCCGCGCAGCCACGCCTTGATTTCCGGCACCAGCCAGGTCTTGCCGCCGGGGTAGCGCAGCGGGCTGAGTTGCGCGACCTGCGCCACGTTGATCGGCGCCGGTGGTGCGGCGAGCGCAATGAGTGTGAGCAACTGTCGTCCCAAGCCGGGGTCGAGCAAGTAAGGCTTCACGTCCTGCAGCAACTCGCGGCAACCGCTGTGAAACACGATCGACGTCCGATGCAGCCCTTGGTGGCTGAGTCTTTGGCTGCGTTTGCGCTGGCGTTCGGTCGCGGTGCTGTCGCTCATGGTCTTTTTGCGCTCCGTGAGTGCTCACGGAATCCTACGCCAGCGCAGCCGCGACTGTCCACTACGCGTAGCGGCACCGCCTTCCACCCGCGCGCGGGTACGCTTGCGGCTGCACGCCGACTGCAAGCCCCGGAACTTCCTTTCATGCGCATCCTGCTGATCGAAGACGACCCGATGATCGGCGAAGCCGTGGCCGAGGGGCTGCGCGCCGACGGCTACACGATCGATTGGGTGCGCGACGGGCGCGCCGGCTCCAGCGCGCTGGCCGCGGCCACGCCGTATGCGCTGGTGCTGCTGGACATCGGCCTGCCGGGGCGCGACGGGCTGACGCTGCTGCGCGAAGCGCGCGCGCGGCGCGATCGCACGCCAGTGCTGCTGATGACCGCGCGCGATACGGTGGCCGACCGGGTGGCGGGGCTGGACGCGGGCGCGGACGACTATCTGATCAAGCCGTTCGACTTGGACGAACTGCTGGCGCGCGTGCGCGCGCTGCTGCGGCGCGCGGCGGGGCGGGCCGAGCCGGCGATCGAGCACGGCGCGCTGCACATCGACCCGGCCACCCACAGCGCCACGCTGCGCGGCCAGCCGCTGGCGCTGTCGGCGCGCGAGTTTGCGCTGCTGCTGGCGCTGGCCGAGCGGCCCGGCGCCGTGCTGTCGCGTGCGCAGCTTGAAGAAAAACTTTACGGCTGGGACGACGCGGTGGGCAGCAACGCGGTCGAGGTGCACATCCACAAGCTGCGCCGCAAGCTGGGCGAGGCGGCGATTCGCAACCTGCGTGGCGTCGGCTACGCGCTGGGCGAGGTCTGATGCGCTCGATCCGCCGCGGGCTGTTGGGCGCGTTGCTGGGCACGCTGCTCGCCGCGGTCGCAGTGGCGACGGCGGTGACCTACCGTACGGCGCGCGCGGAAGTCGACGCGCTGCTCGACGAAGAACTGCGGCAGGTCGCGCTGTCGCTGCGCGACCACGCGTTTCTCGACGTGGAGAAGCTCAACCGCTCCGCCGCCGCACCGGAGCAGCGGCTGCTGGTGCAGATCGACGATGCGCGCCGGCCCGAGCCGTACCGCTCGCGCGAGGTGGCGCCGCTGCCGCCGGCCGCGGGCGACGGCTGGGGCGATCTCGAGCACGCGGGCCAGGCTTGGCGCGTGTACACGCTGGCCGGCGCCGTGCAGACGGTCCGCGTCGCGCAGCCGCTGGCGCAACGACGAGAGCAGGCGCTCACCATCACCTTGCGCATCGTCTGGCCGCTGCTGGCTCTGCTGCCGCTGGCCGCCGCGCTCGTCTGGTGGAGCGTGGGCCGCGCGTTGCGGCCGCTGCATGAATTGGAGAACACACTTGCGCAGCGCTCGCCCGCGGCCTTGGCGCCGCTCGCCGCCAACGAGTTGCCCGTCGAGTTGCAGCCGCTGGTCGGCGCGTTGAACGGGCTGCTGGCACGGCTGGAATCCGCCTTTGCGCAGCAAAAGGGGCTGGCCGCCGACGCCGCACACGCGCTGCGCACACCGCTCGCCGCGCTGACCTTGCAGGCGCAACTGGCGCAGCGCGCCTCGGACGCCGACCGGCTGGCCGCCCTGCAGCGGCTGGAGCAGGGTGTCAAGCGCGCCACGCATCTGGTGCAGCAACTGCTCACCCTGGCGCGGCTGGACCCGGACGCCGCGCAGCAGCCGTTCGCGCCGGTCGATCTGGCGGTCTTGGTGCAAGAGGTAGCCGACGAGCTCGCGCCGCTCGCGCAGGCCAAGGAGATCGCGCTGCACGTGGCGGCGCAGCCTGCGACCGTGCCGGCCCTGGCGGATGCGCTGCAAATGGCGCTCGTGAATCTGGTGGACAACGCGATCCGCTACACGCTGGCGGGCGGGCGCATCGAGCTGCGCGTGCAGCCGGGCGAGACCGGCGTGACGCTCGCCGTGCTCGACGACGGCCCCGGCGTGCCGGAGGAGGAGTACGAGCGCGTCTTCGATCGCTTCTACCGTGGCCGCGACGCCGCGGCCGGCGGCAGCGGGCTGGGGCTAGCGATCGTGCGGCAGGTGGTGGCGCTGCACGGCGGCACAGTCGCGGCTGGGCCGGGGCTGAACGGGCGGGGCTTTGGGGTGCGGCTGAGCTTCCCGGCCGGATCGGCAAACGCTTGACCTAGCGCCTGCCCGCCTCTGCGCGGCGCGTCGGCGTTATTGTTCTCCAATTGAGACAATTAAGCGAATAATTGTCTACAATGATGAACAAATGCCAAGCAAACCACCCATCGTCTTCCCGCAAGAGCAACAGCTTCTGGCCACCCTCGGTGAACGGTTAAAACTCGCACGGCTCCGCCGCCGCCTGACAACCACGGCGGTTGCCCAGCGCGCCGGCATCTCGCGCACCACGCTGTACAAGGCAGAGGCGGGTGACCCCGGCACCACCCTCGGCACGGCGATGCGCATCCTGGCGGTACTCGGCATGTCGGCGGACTTCGATCGCCTGGCCGCCGACGACCGCGTGGGCCGCCGCTTGCAAGACCTCGCACTCGCGCCGCGCCGGCGTGCGCGCCGCCCCGCCAAAGCCGGCGATGAGCAGAACTGACGCACTCGAAGTCTGGCTCCACTGCGATCTGGCGCCGCCGGCCCGCGTCGGCACTTTGTCGCACGACCGCGGCCAGGTGCACTTCGCTTACGAGCCGGCGTGGCTCGCCAGTGCGCACGCCTTCGCGCTCGACCCGGACCTGTCGCTCGACGCGCTGCCGTTTTTCCCGCGCGCGACGGCGGAGAACTTCGGCATCTTTCTGGACTCCGCGCCCGACCGTTGGGGCCAGACGCTGATGAAGCGGCGCGAACTGCTGCGCGCCAAAGACGAAGGCCGCGCCCCGCGCACGCTGTACCCGTGGGACTACCTGATCGGCGTGCAGGACCTCACCCGTCAGGGCGCGTTGCGACTGCGCCCGGTGGGTGAACAAACCTTCGTCGCTGCCGAGGCGCTGGCCGCGCCGCCGGTGACCAGCCTGCGCGAACTGGCGGCGGTGGCGCTGGAGCTCTCCGCCCCGCAGGACGCCGCAGCGGATGCGCTGCGCCGCTGGCTGGCTGTGCTGGTGGCGCCGGGCGCATCGCTGGGCGGCGCCCGGCCCAAGGCCAACTTCACCGAGCAGGACGGCTCGCTCTGGATCGGCAAGTTCCCCGCCCGCAACGACGAGCGCGACAGCGGCGCCTGGGAGTTCGTCGCCCACCGCCTCGCGCAGGCGGCGGGAATCGACGTGGCGCCCGCCAAGGCGGTGCGCTTGGCCAGCGAGCATCACACCTACTGCGTGCAGCGCTTCGACCGCGCTGGCGGCGCGCGGCGCTTCTATGCGTCGGCGATGACGCTGCTCGGACGGGACAACAGCGACGGTGCCAGCTACCTCGACCTCGCCCTACTGCTGCACACGCGCGGCGACCCGCCGCGCGTGGCCGCCGACCTCGAACAGCTGTTCCGCCGCGTGGCGTTCAACGTCGCCGTCGGCAACCGCGTCGACGATCCGCGCAACCACGGCTTTCTGCTCGGCGCCGGCGGCTGGCGCCCGCCTTCGACGTGAACCCCGCGCCCGA
>JAJTHJ010000239.1 GCA_021298875.1 Burkholderiales bacterium
GCCCGTCCTTGCCCGGCTTGATCCAGGCGATGTCGTCGCCCACCATGTTGACGCGCCAGCCCTCGAAGGCGGGCGGCGGGATCAGCATCGCAAAGTTGGTCTTGCCGCAGGCCGACGGGAAGGCCGCGCCCACGTGGTACTTCTTGCCCTGCGGCGAAGTCAGCGACAGGATGAGCATGTGCTCGGCGAGCCAACCCTGCTCGCGCCCCATCACCGAGGCGATGCGCAGCGCCAGGCACTTCTTGCCGAGCAGCGCGTTGCCGCCGTAGCCCGAGCCGAAGCTCCAGATCTCGCGCGTGGCCGGGTAGTGCACGATGTACTTGGTCGGATTGCAGGGCCAGGACACATCGCGCTCGCCGACCGCCAGCGACTTGCCCACCGAATGCACGCAGGGCACGAAGGCGCCGTCGGTGCCCAGCACGTCGAACACCGCGCTGCCCATGCGGGTCGTGATCCGCATGTTCACGGCCACGTAGGCGCTGTCGGTGAGTTCGATGCCGATCTGCGCGATGTGGCTGCCCAGCGGCCCCATCGAAAACGGCACCACGTACAGCGTGCGGCCGCGCATGCAGCCGGCAAAAAGGCCATTCAACGTGGCGCGCATCTCGGCCGGCGCCATCCAGTTGTTGGTCGGGCCGGCGTCTTCGCGCGTCTCCGAGCAGATGAAGGTGCGGTCTTCCACCCGCGCCACGTCGGTCGGGTCGGACAGCGCGAGAAACGAATTCGGCCGCTTGGCCGGGTTCAGTTTGCGGAAGGTGCCGACGGCGACCAGTTCATCGCAGAAGCGGTCGTACTCGGCCTGCGAGCCGTCGCACCAGACCACGCGGTCGGGTTGCGTCAGGGCAGCGATTTCCCGCACCCAGGCAATCACGTTCTTGTGCTTGACGTAGGCAGGCGGGTTGACGATAAAGGTCGGCACGGCACTCATGGGTGACTGGCTCCCGGTTCGAATTCGTGGCCGGCAGCGTCAGAGCAGAATCCGCTCAGCAATCGGGCCGGCTCGGCTTTAATGTTTCCCAAGCTGCGAGTTTACTGCCGGCCCCTCGTCAACCTCCGTGCAAAGGTGCGGTGATCACAATGCAGCGACTGCGCGTCGCCATCCTCGACGATTACCAGGCGGTGACGTCGCATCTGGCGTGCTTCGGGCGGCTGGCGGGGCACGAGGTCAAGGTCTTCGAACACCCGGCGCGCGGTCTGGGACAACTGGCGGCACGGCTGGCGGACTTCGACGCCCTGGTGTTGATCCGCGAACGCACGCGGATCGACGCCGCCCTGCCAAGCTGCCCCGGCTGCGGCTCATCTGCCAGACCGGCAAGGTCGGCCCGCATCTCGATCTGGACGCCTGCACCGGGCGTGGCGTGGTGGTCACAGAGTCGAGCGGCTATCCGCAGGCAACTGCGGAGTTCACTTGGCTACTGATCCTCGCCGCGCTGCGCCGGCTGCCCCCGTACATGGCCAATCTGTACGCGGGCCGCTGGCAGCAGAGCGTGCCGCCGCGCGCGGGTTGGCCGCTCGCGGGGCTGGGCGAGTCGCTGCACGGCAAGACGCTCGGTGTGTGGGGCTACGGGCGGATCGGCAAACTCGTCGCGGGCTACGGCCGGGCATTTGGCATGCGCGTGCAGGTGCATGGGCGCGCGGCGTCGCTGCAAGCGGCGGCAGCCGACGGGCTGCTTGCCGTTGAGGATAAGCAGACTTTTTTCGCCAGCAGCGACGTGCTCACGCTGCATCTGCGCCTGACCGATTCCACGCGCGGCTGCGTGACCGCCGCCGATCTGGCCGCGATGCAGCCCACCGCGCTCATCGCCAACACCGGCCGCGCGGAGCTGATCGAGCCGGGCGCACTCGCCGCCGCGCTGCAAACCGGCCGTCCCGGGCTGGCCGCCGTCGATGTCTACGAGCGCGAGCCGCTGGCGGGCGAGCGCTGGAACGACGAACCCTTGCTCAAACTGCCCAACGCGATCTGCACGCCGCACCTGGGCTTTACCGAGCGGCAGTCGTACGAAACGCTGCTGGGCGGCGCGTTCGACAACCTGGTCGCTTACGCCAATGGCGTGCCCGTCAACGTGGCTAACCCCGTGGCGCTGGCGCTGAGCAAGTAGGGCGACTTGGCTCAGCTCACCCTTGGTGTCAGGGCCAAAGCGTCCCTTCGCGCGCTCGTTTGTCCCCTGGGGCGCGTTGTTCTTGCGGCCTGCCGGCAACCCGCGCCAAAAGCGAGCAAAAATTCGCGGATAAACGCGAGCCGCGTCATTCACACCGTCGATGGCGGATGGCATTATCGGTGCAATGTCTTTCCGTTTGTAGCCTGCAAGAAGCTCAATGGCTGGCACCTCATTACCGGCGCATGAAGCGAGGGAGCTGTGCCGACTTGGCAAGGCCGCGTCACCGGCGAGCTGGGCGAAAGGCGCGCAGGAGGGTTCCGCTTGGTGCGAGTTCGGCGTGGTGTGCGAACCTCCAAGGCGCGGCTTGCTCGTGTCGATACGAATTAACCGCGGGCACAAGATCAAGCGTCGGACCATGAACTTCGGCCTCTGGGACACCTCGACGGGATCGTGGGAGCGCGTCTACCAACTAACCATCGCCGACCCGCAGTCGCCGACACATTCGGAAAACGGCGAAACGTGGTTTGGTTCACACGAACACGTCGGGCCGGAAGCTACTCAACGAATGGATCTGGACTCGGCCGACTTTCAATCCGCCCTTCAAGTGTTTTGCGAGGCGGTGCGCTTGAGGCTCGAAGATCCCATCCACGATCCCCTTGACCCGAAGCAATTCCGATTGGAGTAAGCATGAACTGCCAATTACTGCGAGAGATCACCGCGTGGCCTTGCCGAACGGTAACGGGGACTAACGGGGAAAGCGCGTTTGTGGTGGCTCCTCCGGTCGAGTTCTGGGATGGATCGTTGGTGCCGATGTATGTAATCGACCGCGGCGAGAGCATCGAGATAAC
>JAJTHJ010000138.1 GCA_021298875.1 Burkholderiales bacterium
AGATTTGCCGGCGGCCGACTTGACCGCCGCGCTGGAGCACGCGCTGCAGATCGACCCCACCGCCGAGGAGTTGACTCGCGCGCTGATGACGCACTATCTGCGCCATGGCGAGCGCGCCGCCGCGCTGCGCGTGTACCGGCGTTGCCGGGAAATTCTGTCGGTCGTCCTTGGACTGCGGCCCAGCGCAGCCACCGAGGCCTTGCTGCAAGAGATCAATGGCGCCGCGCGGGGAGGCGACGCGGCGCCGCAGGGGCGCATGCGCTCCTGAACCCACCCGCCCCCGACCACTCCAGGAGCAAGAAAATGGCAACCAGCAAGCCGCTGACGCGGCAGCAGTACCAGGCACAGCTACGCAGTCTGTCCGGCACTTTGAACAACCAGATTAGGGCGCTGACGCAAACCCGCCGGGAATTGCAAGCGCTGGTAGCCAAGGTACCCGGCAGCAAGAGCCTCAAGACCGCGAACAAATAGCCGTCTGGTAACAATTAGGCTCAATCGACGGCAAACCGCCGGCGGCGCCGTACACCGACGCCGCCGGTCACACCAGTGAAGGCAGGCCATGAACAACGGCGATCTCGAAGCGGGGCCAAGCACACGACGCTTATGGACCCTCAATGCGCTGGCGCTGGCCGAACTGATCCTGGCCGAACCTGTCCTGCGCGACAAGGGACCCCGCTGGGAAGCCCTGCGAGCCGCGTTTGGCGACACGCTGGAACTCGTCTACGCGCCGCTGCCGGACAAACCGACGTTGGTCGACGCGCTCGATTGGCTGCGAGCGCGCACTCAGCGTTATCGCAGTCTGGACGAAGTCGTGGCCGCGCTGCCACCGACGCTGCGCAATGCGCTCAACCCCTATCGCGCCCAGGTGCTCGAACGCGTGCTGCCGCTGTTCGCCGATGTTCAGGCCCCCGGCGACGCTCAGGGAGCGACCTCTACCGCGTGGCCTTACCGGGAGTTCGGGCGCCTGACCGCCACCGGCCGCGTGTCCTGGCGCGACCCGGTGCAGGGCAACCTGGCCGACTGCGGCCTGATTGCCACCTTGATCGCGACGGCCTGGGTCGATCCGGCGCGCTGGGATGCGCGCTTTGCGGCCGCGCGGCAAACTGCGACGGGCGATGTGTACCGCCTGCCGTTTTTCGCCGCCGGGCGACCGCCGCAGGTTCCGGTGCAGGCCGACTTCCCGTTCGACCCGGTGGGGCAGAACTGGATCTATGCCCGCGGCGACGGCGGCGACGAGATGTGGCCCGCGTTGGTCGAGAAGGCCTATGCGATGTGGATCGCCGGCATCCAATGGCAGCCGGCGTCACCCGACGCCGACAACCTCGATCCCAGGCAGTATCGCTTGGCCGAGCACTGTTACCCGCACGAGGCGATGCGCGACCTCTGGGGTGCCCGCGCCCTTTACCGCGACGGCGGATTCACCCTTGGACGCCTTGTTGGCACCGCGGGCGCCTATCCTCTGCTCGACGGGCGCGGGGCGGCGCTGATGCCGCTGGCCGCTTGGACCTACGGAACCGCCGTCGAGACGGGCGACAGCGGCGCCTACAGCCTCACGAAAACCGGGCTCGTGCGCAACCATGCCTACGCGCTGCTCGGCGTAGCCACGGGCAACGACGGCAGCACCTACGTCGTCTTGCGTAACCCACACGGCGATCTGGGCAATGCGGTAGCGCCGGCGGTGCGCGCCAAGTACCTGGCAGGAACCTGGCCCACGGTTGACCCGCGCGCCGGCGAGGTCGCACTCAACGACAACGGGGTGATCGCGATTCCGGCAGACTGGTTCGAGCGCTATTTCGAAGGTCTGTCCTGGCTGCGCTGGTAGGCCTCGAAGGGCCCGTGCCATTGCGCGCCGACCAAGGGTCGGCGAGCCGGCGTGGTCGACGGCGCCTTTGCACTTGGCCCCCGATCCAACGCCAGCGGGCTTAACCGCCCATCAGCCTCCTCCCGTCCGCGCCGACGCGCTCGGCGGACTGCTGGCGACCTCGCTTGGCCTGCGCGCGACCCCCGTCGCCACCGACGAGGCGGCGGCGGGCGGGGCTTCCAGCCGCAGGCCGAGCGCCATGCCGGCCGCCGCGGCGTTCAACAGTTCGGCGCCGGACTCGGTCTCGTCGCCGCTCTGCTCGATGCGCGGTGCGCTGGCGGGCGCGTTGTCGCGCACGACGAAGGCGGTGGCGCCACCGAACAAGGCAAGGATGCCAACGGCGACGCTCGAGCGCACGACGGCGGCGTCGACCCCGCGGGCGTACTCAGGTTGGTGCGAATGACGAGTGCTCATGATGCGGCTCCCGGATTGCGCCGGATCGTTCCGGCATGAATGGCACTGTGCGCGCGGCCAACCCACGGGTCGCCCACCGATCGCGCGTGAAAAGTCGCAATCGCGCGAAGCCCCCGCAAGCGCGGGATACGCGCTGTCCGCGGCGATAGACTTCTCCGCTTGGCTTGTGGCGCGGCGCGCCGCGGCACTTCTCCCGAGCAACGATGTCCTCCTCCGACAAGGCGATCCGCATCCGCGGCGCGCGCCAGAACAACCTGAAGAACCTCGATCTCGATCTGCCCACGGGCGAGCTGATCGTAGTCACCGGCGTGTCGGGCTCGGGCAAGAGTTCGTTGGTGTTCGACACGCTGTACGCCGAGGGCCAGCGCCGCTACGTGGAGACCTTCTCGCCCTACGCGCGGCAGTTTCTGGACCGGATGGATCGGCCGCAGGTGGATCGCATCGAGGGGGTGCCGCCGGCGATTGCGATCGACCAGACCAACCCGGTGCGCACCAGCCGCAGCACGGTCGGCACGATGACCGAGCTGAACGACCACCTGAAAGTGCTGTTCGCGCGCGCCGCGACGCTGTATTGCCGCGGTTGCGGCAAACCGGTGCGGCGGGATTCGGCGCAGAGCATTTACGATGATCTGCACGCGCGCTGCAATTCACTGACAGAACGGCGGCTGACGATCAGCTTCCCGGTCAAGCTGCCGGCGAACTTCACCGAAGACGAGGTGCGCGCGCATCTGGACGCGCAGGGGTACACACGCACCCTCCCCTCGCCCGCATCAGCGGGAGAGGGGTCGGGGGTGAGGGTTCTTGATGTCGTCCAAGACCGTTTGCGCTGGTCGAGCGCGGAACGCGAGCGCGTGATCGAGGCGCTGGAGTCGGCGTTGCGCTTCGGTGGGGGTAGGGTGGATGTGCATGTGGAAGAAAAGGCGCCCTCACCCCGGCCCTCTCCCGCTGATGCGGGAGAGGGAGTAAAGAGGGGGCGCTCTTCCGCTGATGCAGACGAGGGAGCAAAGACCTGGCGCTTCTCCACCGACCTGCACTGCGCGGACTGCGACATCCACTACGCCGAGATGCATCCGTCGAGCTTCTCGTTCAATTCGCCGCTCGGCGCCTGCGAAACCTGCCGCGGCTTTGGGCGGGTGATCGGCGTCGATTACGGGCTGGTGATCCCGGACGAGCGCAAGACGCTGCGCGAAGGCGCGGTCAAGCCGTGGCAGACCGCGAGCTTTGCCGAGTGCCAGCGCGATTTAATCAAGTTCGCAACGCGCTTTGATGTGCCGCTCGATACGCCGTGGAACCTGCTCGACGACAAGCACCGCCGCTGGGTGATCGATGGCGAGCCGGGCTGGACCGGCAAGTGGCAGACGCAGTGGTACGGCATAAAGCGTTACTTCGACTGGCTGGAGAGCAAGGCCTACAAGATGCACATCCGCGTGCTCTTGTCGCGCTACCGCTCGTACACGCCTTGTACCGCCTGCGGCGGGGCGAGGTTGAAGCCGGAGGCGTTGTTGTGGAGGGTGGGGGCGCGCGAAGACGCCGATGCTGTGCTTGCTGCCGGAATTCTTCCCTCACCCCCGCCCCTCTCCCGGGGAGAGAGGGGAGAAAACCCTCTCCCCCCGGGAGAGGGTGGCGCGCGGAGCGCGCCGGGTGAGGGAAGACCGTCGCTCATCGGCACCTACCGCCGCTTCAAGCCGCTCAACGTCGCTTGGTCGGACGAACAACTCACCCAACTCCCCGGCCTCAGCCTGCACGACCTGATGCTGCTACCGCTGGAACGCGTGCGCCTGTTCTTCGACCGCCTCAACTTCCAGGGCGTGCTCGACCAGGCCACCGAACTGCTGCTCGAAGAAGTCCGCGCGCGGCTGAAGTTCTTGAACGACGTCGGCCTCGGCTATCTGACGCTCGACCGGCAAAGCCGCACGCTATCCGGCGGCGAAGTGCAGCGGATCAACCTGACGACCGCGCTCGGCACCTCGCTCGTCAACACGCTGTTCGTGCTCGACGAACCGAGCATCGGCCTGCATCCGCGCGACATGCACCGGGTGATCGAGGTGATGCACCGGCTGCGCACGGCGGGCAACACGCTGGTGGTGGTGGAGCACGACCCGCAGGTGATGCTGGCGGCCGACCGCATGCTGGACATGGGCCCCGGCCCCGGCGAGCGCGGCGGCAACATCGTATTCAACGGCACGCCGGACGAGATCAAGCGCGCCGACACGCTGACCGGCGCGTATCTGTCGGGCCGCAAGCGGGTGGACGTGCCGATCCTCGACGCCTTCGGCCGCGCCACGCGCAACGTGCCGCCCGACACGCCGCGGCTGCTGCTGGAAGGCGCGCGCCACAACAACCTGCGCAACCTGTCGGTGGAGTTTCCGCTCGGCAAGCTGGTGGTGGTGACCGGCGTTTCCGGCAGCGGCAAGAGCACGCTGGTGCAGGATGTTCTGTACCCGGCGCTCGCCAAGGCCAAAGGCAAGGGCGTGGAGTCGCCCGGTGCGCACGACCGGCTGCTGGGCGACGACTGGGTGGCCGAGGTGGCGATGGTCGATCAGTCGCCGATCGGCAAGACCACGCGCAGCAACCCGGCGAGCTACGTCGGCGCCTGGGACGCGATCCGCGCGCTCTTTGCCAAGGCGCCGCTGGCGCGGGAGCGCGGCTACACGGCGGGGATGTTCAGCTTCAACGCCGGCGACGGCCGCTGCCCCGCCTGCGGCGGCAATGGCTTTGAGCACGTGGAGATGCAGTTCCTGTCCGACGTGTACCTGCGCTGCCCGGACTGCGACGGCAAGCGGTTCCGGCCGGAGGTGCTGGAAGTAACGCTCGCGCTCGGCGCCCGCAAGCTGTCGGTGGCCGAGGCGCTGAATCTGACGGTGAGCGAAGCGCTGACCGCATTTGCAAGCGAGCGCGAGGTGACGCGCGCGCTGCAACCGCTCCCCGACGTAGGGTTGGAGTACGTGAAGCTCGGCCAGCCGGTGCCCACACTCTCGGGCGGCGAGGCGCAGCGCTTGAAGATCGCAGGCTTCCTGGCGGAGGCCGCGAAGTCCGGCACCACCGGCGAGCCGGTCGGAAGCCGACTCGCGCGCAAAGGCGCGTTGCTGCTCTTCGACGAGCCGACCACCGGCCTGCACTTCGACGACGTGGCGCGCCTGATGCGCACGCTGCGCAAGCTGCTGGCGGCCGGGCATTCGCTGATCGTGATCGAGCACAACCTGGACGTGATCCGCTCGGCCGACTGGATCATCGACCTCGGCCCCGAAGGCGGCGACGCCGGCGGCGAGATCGTGGTCGCCGGCACGCCGCGCGAGGTGATGGCGCATGCGGGGTCGCATACGGGGAAGGCGTTGAGGGAGTACGAGCAGCAACCGGCGCCGAGCCAGGCGCAAGCATCCACGCCCCCACCCCAACCCGTCCAGCCTCGGCCTGGCAAGGCCTCGTCGCTCCAGCGGCGCGAAGCTGCGCTTCGCGAAACCCCGCTTCCGCCCACCGCTTCGCAGGGGAGGGAGTTACTCCCTCCCCCGCCTGCGGGGGAGGGCCGGGGTGGGGGCGTCAGCGCCGCCTACGCAAGCAACGACGCAACAGCCCTGCTCGCCGCCGAACCCCCCGCCGGCCGCTACCTCGCCAACGCCATCTCCATCCGCCACGCGCGCGAGCACAACCTCAAGGGCATCGACGTCGAAATCCCGCGCGACACCTTCACGGTGATCACCGGCGTCTCAGGCAGCGGCAAGTCCACGCTCGCCTTCGACATCCTGTTCAACGAGGGGCAGCGGCGCTATCTGGAATCGCTCAACGCCTACGCGCGCTCGATCATGCAGCCGGCGGGCAAACCGGACGTGGATGCGATTTACGGCATCCCGCCCACGGTGGCGATCGAGCAGCGCACCTCGCGCGGCGGGCGCAAGTCCACCGTGGCGACGATGACCGAGGTCTATCACTTTCTGCGCCTGCTCTACATGAAGCTCGGCGTGCAGCACTGCCCGGACTGCAAAGTGCCGGTGCAGCCACAAAGCTTCGAGGCCATCGCCGCCAGCATCCTGCGCGAGTTTCGCGGCCGGCACATTGGCCTCATGGCGCCGCTGGTGGTCAACCGCAAGGGCTATTACACCGATCTCGCCAAGTGGGCCAAGGGCAAGGGCTACACGCATCTGCGCGTGGACGGCGAGTTCCTGCCCACCGCCAAGTGGCCGCGGCTGGATCGCTTCCGCGAGCACACGATCGAGCTGCCGGTCGGCGATCTGGTCGTCTACTCCGATCAGGAAGCGCAGTTGCGCGCGCTACTCGCCGCCGCGCTGGAGCATGGGCACGGCGTGGTGCATGTGGTGTATCCGCTGGATCGGCTGCGCGAGGCGCTTTCCTCCCCTCGCCCGCATCAGCGGGAGAGGGGCGGGGGTGAGGGTCAGAGCGCCGCAATCAAGGTGGACCTCGACCAAAAGGTCTACTCGACCAAGCGCGCCTGCCCGTCCTGCGGCACCTCGTTCCCCGAGCCGGACCCGCGCCTGTTTTCGTACAACAGCAAGCACGGCTGGTGCACCGCTTGCTACGGCACGGGCCTGAAGTTGCAAGGCTTCGACGCCGAACAAACCGGCGAAGAAACGATCTGGAACGCTTGGTACGAGGGCGAAACCGCGCCTTGCGAAAGCTGCCACGGTCAGCGGCTGAACCGCGTGGCGCTGGCTGTGCAATGGCAGGGCCGCTCGATCGCGCAACTGGCCGCCGGCTCCGTGGCCGACGC
Source organism: Burkholderiales bacterium (assembly GCA_021298875.1). Taxonomy (GTDB): domain Bacteria; phylum Pseudomonadota; class Gammaproteobacteria; order Burkholderiales; family Burkholderiaceae_F; genus JAJTHJ01. Next base: position 6,999 of record JAJTHJ010000138.1, read on the forward strand.
CCGCAAGCTCTTCGGCAGCCTGCAACTGCAAGGCCGCGACGAAGCCATCGCCCGCGACGTGCTGACCGAGATCGGCTCGCGGCTCGACTTTCTGCAAGAGGTCGGGCTGGGTTATCTCGCGCTCGACCGCGCCGCGCCAACGCTTTCCGGCGGCGAGGCGCAGCG
>JAJTHJ010000356.1 GCA_021298875.1 Burkholderiales bacterium
ATCCCGCCAGCACGTTTTGCCGCGCAGCAGCGCCGGCATGCCGGCGCCGCGGCGCGGCAAAGCCCGAACCACCTCACGTCGATCGACTAACCTTGCAACCCGGACTCTCTCTCATCGACTGGTACGGCAAACGGGGGCAGGTCAAGCGGACGCGAGTTGCACCGGGCGTGCCTCGCCAGAGTCGGCGCAATGCGCTGCGCTTATTGCGCCTTACGGGTGCAGAAGTCGGCAACGGCTTCGACGGTAGCTTCGAGGTTTGCCGCTGCTGCCGCAGACAGCGGATCGCCAAGTTCAAACACTTCGCCACGGATCGCGAGTAGCCAGGCCGGCGGCGGTTCCGCGCCGGTCGTGTCGCGATAGTTCTGCAACACCGCTTGCGGCGACAAGGCATGGGTGCTGAAGCTCGCGCCGCGCGCCGGCGCGATCTGCGCCAGCGTGAAGGGGGCCGTCACGCTCACACTCGCATCGACGAACAACACCGCCCGCCGCCCCAACAGATCGAGCGCATGCTCTATCTGCAACTGGTACTCGACCTGCACTTCCACGCCGGGCATACGCAGCGCCTCGATGCGCTCCGCTAACAACGGCCCCAGCGCGTCGTCGCCGCGGCTGGGGTTGCCCACGGCCAGCAGCAGGATCGGCGCGGTGTCGGGCGCCGGGGTGAAGCTCAGCATCCGTCGCGCGTGAGCCGGTCCACGACCGCGCCGCCGGCGTCCACCAGTTCGACGGCCAGCGGCATCTTGCCCACGGCGTGCGTCGCGCAGGAGAGGCAGGGGTCGAAGGCGCGGATCGCGATCTCGATGCGGTTTAACAGCGCCTCGGTTAGCTTGCGCCCGTCCAGATAGCGGCGCGCCACCTGGCGGATCGCCTCGTTCATCGCCTGGTTGTTGTGTGTGGTAGAGACGATCAAATTGGCGCGCACGATCTGGTCGTCTTCGTTGACGCGGTAGTGGTGGATCAGCGTGCCGCGCGGCGCTTCCAGCACGCCCACGCCGCGCTCGGCGCGCTCGCCGCGCGAGACCAGATCGTGGCCTTCGATGTCGTCGTCGTGCAGCAGCTCCTTGATGCTCTCGGCGGCAAACAGCATCTCGATCATCCGCGCCCAGTGGTAGGCGAGCGTGGCGTGGATCGGCTCGCCGTGGCCGGTGTCGAGAAACTCGCGCCGCGCGGCCTCGGCAAACGGGGTGGGGATGCGGTCGCAGTTCTGCACGCGCGCCAGCGGGCCGACCTTGTACCAGCCGTCTTCGGGGCCGAGTGCGCGCAGGTAGGGGAACTTCATGTACGACCAGGGTTTCACCTCCTCGACGATCGCCTCCCAGTAGCGCGCGGTGCCGAACTGGTCGAAGATCAGTTTGCCGTCGGCGTCGCGCGCGCGCAGCTTGCCGTCGTACAAGTCCATCTCGCCGTTGGGCCCGGTGAGGCTCAGCAGGTTGGAGCGGAAGCTGCCGAACACTTCGTACAACTCCGGCTGCGCTTCGTGCAGCCGGCGCACCAGGTCCACCGCGCCGCGCGCCCAGCCGATCACGCGGTAGATGTCGGACAACAGTTCCGCGCGCTCGGCCGGCGACAGGCTTTTGTTGACGCCGCCCGGCACGCTGCCGGTGCCGTGGATGCGCTTGCCCGCGGTGTGGCGGATCACCTCCTGCCCGTACTTGCGCAGCAGCACGCCCTGGCGCGCGACCTCCGGATACTCGGCCGCCACGCCGACGATGTTGCGGTGGGCGATCTCGGTATCGAAGCCGAACAGCAGGTCGGGCGAGGCGAGGTGGAAAAAGTGCAGCGCGTGCGATTGCAGGATCTGCCCGTAGTGCATCAGCCGGCGGATTTTCTCCGCCGTCGGTGTAACAGTCGCCCCGACGATTTGATCGAGCGCCTTGGACGCCGCCAGATGATGGCTGACCGGGCAGATGCCGCACAGCCGCTGCACCATCACCGGCACTTCCCAATACGGCCGGCCTTGAATGAACTTCTCAAAGCCGCGGAACTCGACGATATGCAGCCGTACCTGCTGCACGCGGTCGTCGGCATCGAGCAGCAGCGTCACCTTGCCGTGGCCTTCGACCCGCGACAGCGGCTCGATGGCGACGCGACGCAGCGCTTCGGGGTGAGGGGCGGTTTCGAGGTCGAAGGTCATGGCGCCCTCAGTCGTAGTGAATCAACCCATGCCGCAACTTCGGCGTGCGGCCGGCGATCAAATCGGTCAGGAACTTCCAGATCGCATCGGCCGAGGGCGGGCAGCCGGGCAGGAAGTAGTCGATCTTCACCACCTCGTGCAGCGGGTGGACCTTGTCCAACGGTAGCGGCAGTTCGGGGTCGTTGGGAATGCCGCCTTTGGCGAGGCTGATTTCGGTTTCGTAGACTTCTTGCAGGCATTGCTGCAAGTCCAGATGGTTGCGCTGCGCCGGCAGCCCGCCGGTAATGGCGCAGGCACCCACTGCCACCACGATCTTGCAGTTGCGGCGGAACTCGCGCAGCACGTGCACGTTCTCGGCGTTGCACAGACCGCCTTCGATGAAACCGATGTCGCAGGGGCCGCATTCCTTGATGTCGGTGAAGGGCGAGCGGTCGAACTCGATGTGCTCCAGCAGTTCAAAGAGCCGCTCGTCGATGTCGAGGAAGGACATGTGGCAGCCAAAGCAGCCGGCGAGCGAGGTGGTGGCGACCTTCAATTTGCGCGTGGCGCTCACTGGACTACCCTCGCGATCGTGTTGAACGAGGCTCGATGCAGGGTTATCCACGGCGGCGGGAGGGAGGCGCTTGCGACATACCG
>JAJTHJ010000364.1 GCA_021298875.1 Burkholderiales bacterium
CCTGCACCGGCCCAGCGCCACCGACCCGAGCGTGGCCCCGCCGGGCTGCGATGCGTTCTACGTGCTCTCGCCCGTGCCGCACATGGACAGCGGCATCGACTGGCAGGCGCACGCCGAACCGTACCGCCGCAAGATCGAAGCCTTCCTCGCGCAGACGATGCTGCCCGACCTGCCGAACCAGATCGCCACCTCGCTCGTCACCACGCCGCTGGACTTCCGCGACCGACTGCTGTCGGTCAAGGGCGCGGCCTTCAGCTTCGAGCCGGTACTGTGGCAAAGCGCCTGGTTCCGCCCGCACAACCGCAGCGAGGAGGTCGCCGGCCTGTACCTGGTCGGCGCCGGCACGCACCCCGGCGCCGGGCTGCCGGGGGTGTTGTCTACTGCGCGCGTACTCGATACCGTGGTGCCTCATGCCGCCACGTTCGTTTGAGCATCCGCTCGCCTCGGCGGGCGACCGCGCCGCCTGCGCGGCGCTGCTGCGCGGCGGCTCGCGCACCTTCGATCTGGCCAGCCGCACGCTGCCGCGTACGGTGCGCGATGGCGCGATCGCGCTGTACGCGTTTTGCCGCGAGGCCGACGACGCGATCGATCGCGGCACCGACCACCGCACCGCGTTGGCGACGCTGCAAACACGGCTCGATGCAGTGTACGGCAAGCACCGGCCGGCCAGCGCCGTGGACCGCGCGCTGGCCGACGCAGTCGCCATCCATCAGGTGCCACGCGTGCTGCTCGATGCGCTGCTGGAAGGCTTCGAGTGGGACGCCGCCGGCCGCAACTACGAGACGCTGGACGAGGTGCTCGACTACGCCGCGCGCGTGGCCGGCACCGTCGGCGCGATGATGGCGCTGGTGATGGGCGCGCGCGGCGCGCCGCAACTGGCGCGCGCCTGCGACCTCGGCGTGGCGATGCAGTTGACCAACATCGCGCGCGACGTAGGCGAGGACGCGCGCCTGGGCCGCCTGTACCTGCCGCGCGCCTGGCTGCGCGAGGCGGGCCTCGACCCGGACGCCTGGCTCGCCACGCCGCGCTTCGACGCGCGGCTCGGTGCCGTGGTCGAGCGGCTGCTCACGGTGGCCGACGATTTGTACGAGCGTGCCTGCGAAGGCATCGACCACTTGCCCGCCGCCTGCCGCCCGGCGATCAACGCCGCGCGGCTGATGTATGCCGAGATCGGACATGAAGTGCGCCGGCGCAGCTTGAACTCGGTCGCGCAGCGCGCGGTGGTTTCCGGCTGGCGCAAGAGCTGGCTGCTGCTGCGCGCATTGCTCGCCGCGCTCGGCGGCGCCGGCGCCGCGCATACGCCCGCGCTGCCGGCCACGCGTTTCCTCGTCGATGCCGCCGCCACCCATGCCGGCGCCCCGGGCGGCATCGCTGCCGCCTGGTGGCGCTACGACCTGCGGGTGGCGACGATCATCGACATCCTGGCGGGCCTGGAGCGCCGCGACCGCGCCGGCGCGACGCCCTGACCATGGACGACGCGCCGGTCGCGCTCAAGGTGTTCGAGCTGGTGCTGATTTTCGGCGGCGTGCTCGCGTTCTGCTTCTGGGAGTTGTACAAGCTGCGGCGGGAGCGGAAGCGGGACAAGGAGCGGGAAGAGAAGAAGTAGCGGCGGGGGCTTGGCGCATATGTGCATAATCCTTACCATATGCACATCCCGTTCGAGGAGCGCCGATGAAAACCGCCCGCCTGACCCTGCTGGTCACGCCTGAGTTCAAGAGCCGGCTGGAGCGCGACGCCGAGCGCGCCGGAATCAGCGTCGCGCAACTGGTGCGCGAGCGTTTCGAGACCACCCCAAGCCCGGAAGAAGCCGAATTGCGTGCGTTGACCGCCGAGCTGCGGCGCAGCACCGCAACCACGCGCGCGGCGCTGCGCGCGGCCTTGCAGGCGGTGCAGGCGGGCAAGCGCAATTCGTCGCTGGCGGCGGCCTGATGAGTGCGGTCAAGGACGCCATCGAGGCGGTGCGCGCCGCGCTGCTGCTCAATGCGGAGGTCAAGCGTCTGGCCGATGCCGTGCGCGAGCAGGAACGCGAACTACGCGACCACGACCGCCGCCTGGTGCGGATCGAGACGATGATCGAGATCGCCGGGCAGCGAAAGCTGCCGCAGCAGTAGAGATCGAGGACTTTCCCCAACGAGTGGGAAACCGAGTCGCCGATGCAAGCCGAACGCAAACGAAAGCATGAGCCGGCGCCGCCCAAGCGGGCCGCAATCGTCGGAGCCGCGGGCGGCGCACTCGGTGGACTGATCGGTTACGTGTTCGCTCCGTACATCGTGGCGACCCTGCCGCAACAGCCCGCGTGGGCGATACCAGCCATCGTCGTCGCCAGCGTCGGCGTGTTTCTTCTGGCCGGACTGCTGCTGCCTCTCGTCCTGCGCAAGCGGCACGGCAACTGAAAGTCAGTCCGCCTCCATCCGCCGCCGCACCCGCTTCAGCATCCGCCACAGCACGATCACCACCAAGGGCACCGCGGCGGCCATCACCCACTCGGGGTTGAGCACGGGCCAGATCGCTTGCAGCGGCTTGACGAGGTAACCCAGCAGCCCGACCGCGTAGTACGCAATCGCCGCCACCGACAGCCCTTCCACCGTCTGCTGCAAGCGCAGTTGCAGTTTGCCGCGCCGCTCCATCGCGGCCAGCATCCGCTGGTTCTGCTCTTCGCGCGCCACGTCCACGCGGGTGCGCAGCAGACTGCCGGCGCGCTCGATGCGGGCGGACACGCGCTCCAGCCGGCGCGCGGCGGCGGCGCAGGTGTCCATGGCCGGCGCCATCCGCCGCGACAGAAAACCGCCCAGCGTGCGCAAGTCGCCCAGCCGCTGCTCGCGAAACTCCGCCACCCGCGCGCGCACCAGATCCCAGTACGCCTGGCCGGCGGCAAAGCGGAAGCCGCTGGTGGCCGCCAGTTGCTCGACCTCGGCGGCGGCGCGGCTCAGCTCATCGAGCAGGCGCTGCTCTTCGCGCTGCGTCTCGGGGCTGGCCGCTGCGCTGTGCAAGTCGGCGGTGGCGGCGGTGATCCGCTCCAGCGTCTGCTCGATGCGCGCCAGCTCGGCAAATGCGCCGCGCGCCGGCGGGTAGGCGAGCAGCGCCACCATCCGGTAGACCTCGATGTCGATCGCCCGCTGCACCACGCGCGCGCTCTGCGCGCGGCCCATCCTGGCGTCGAGGATCAGCCAGCGCGTGCGGCCCGTCGGCCGCGGCAGGAAGTCGGTGAACACCCAGGCTGCGCCGTCCTGCACGCGCGCGCCGGCCAGCGCATCGCGGTCGAGCAGGCGGCCGAGCTGGTCGGGGTCGGGTGCGTCGCGGTTGAATGGCAGCAGCAGGATGTCGGCGGCGGCGATCGTGGTGCCGGGCAGTTCGGCCAGCCACTCCGGTGGCAGCGCGTGCAGGGCGCTTGGAAAATCGCCGGTGGACGCCAGCGTTTCCAGGCTCATTTCCGCCAGCGGCCGCACGAAGGTAAAGCTGCCGAACTCGCCATGCCGCTCCCATTTGATGCGCACCGCGGGCAGTTCGAGGATCACGTGGGCAGCATCGGTGGGCGGCAGTTCCAGCCCGTGCCGGTCGGCCAGCGCCCGCAGCGCGAACAGTCCGGCCTGCGGGCGCGAGTCGGTCAAGGCCAGACAGGAGACCGCCGCCGGCGCCTGCACCGGCGCGGGCGGGCGCGCGTGGACTTCTTCGGCCAGACGCTGGCGTTGCGGATGGTCGGGCGGCAACTTGGCGGTGGTCATGGCAACTCCTCCGCCGCGCGCAGCGGCAGGTGGCGCAACGCGCGCGGCATGCGGAAGGGTAACAACGCCTGCACCCAGCGGCGGCGAAAGCGGTCGAGCGACAGCGCCTCGTGCATCAGCCGCGCGGGCGCGCCGTTCCACTGCGCGGCGACCGCGGCGCGCGCATAGAACGGGCCGTCTTCGAGCGAGGCGAGCAGCCGCGGCGCGGTACCAAGGTCCGACCGCGCCTCGCGCGCGAGCCGCCACCGCGTACGCGGCAGCGGCTGCACGGGCGGCGGCGCGAAGGGCTGCACGGCTTGGCCCGGCGCGAAGCGCAGCGCCAGCGACTGCCGGCTGCCGTCGCGCCGCTCGGTGTCGTAGGTGATCGCCGCCGTGCCGTCGGCAAAATGCGCGCGCGCCCAGTTCCAGCGGACGAAGGCGGCTTCCAGCGGCTCCGTGCCGCGGTTGTGATCGAAGTAACCGACCCCGCGCCAGCGCAGCGCCGGTTCTTGCAACTCCACTTCCACGTGCGCCTGCGGCGCGATCGGGCGCCAGTGGTGGCGGGCGGCGGCGTCGAGCGCGTAGTCGGCATTGGTGCGCACGTCCGGAACCAGCCGCACCACGCCGCGCAGGCGGCGCGGCCAAGGCGCGGCGATCTCGTCGAAGGCGACGGTCAACTGGGTGTCGGAGCAGTCGAGCACGCTGCGGCCGAGCACGTAGCGGCGCGGCGTGCGGGCGAGGCTGGGGGCGCCGCGTTCGGTCATGCTCCAGTGGCCGCCGCCCAGCCCGTAGAGCGCGACGTTGATCGCACAGTGCCGCGTCGGGTCGTCCGCCCCGCGCCGCCGCGCCGCCGCGTAGTACGGTGAGAACACGCTGCCGACAAAGGCGATGATCGCCAGCCCGTAGCGCCCGTCGTCGCTGAACGCATCGACGTACCACCAGGCGTAGCCGTTGGTGGGCACCGGTTGATCGAAGGTGGGGGTCATTGCCCGACTCCGGTTCCGCCCCCACCCCGACCCCTGATGTTTCCCCGGGTTTTCACAGTCGAACTCCGAGGCGGTGACCGAGTTGTCTTCGGGCGGTGGCGGACAAGGGGATGAGTTCATGAGCGCACAGCAGGACGGCCAGACGGACGACCGACAG
>JAJTHJ010000124.1 GCA_021298875.1 Burkholderiales bacterium
ACTTCGACCACGGCGCGCGCGCCGTCCTTTTCGACGCGCAGGGCAAAGTCGGCCAGAGTCTGGTCGCGATCCGCGCGCTGCGCGGGAAGCGCAACCAGCGTCACGCCGACCGGTTCGGCCAGGCTTGGCGCGGCCCACGGCGGCGCCGGCAGACGAGCGAGCGGCAAGGCTTCGCCCGCGGCATTGAAAACACGCAGGTCGCGCAGATCTACGCGCGCCGCCGCTCGATACAGCGCCTCGTCGATTTGCAGGACATGCAGCCCGGCATCCCGCTCGGTCGTCAGCGGTGCGCGCAGTGCAAACCCGTCCGGCGATTGCGCCCCGACGGCGGCCGCGCACAGTGCAAGCAGCAAACCCACGGAGGCCGATAGGGACTTCATTTCGCTGGTTCTCCCTGCTTGGCCGCGGCCGCCGGCGGCACCGGCGCCAGATAGCCGATCAGCAACAGCAACAAACCCACGCCGACGAAGGAGACAATCCGCTCGATCATGCCTTGGCCGGACAAGTCGATGAAGAAAAGCTTCGCCACCACCAGCGCCAGCAAACCGGCGCCGGCGATCCAGACCGCACGCCAGCCGCGCCGGTGCGCCAGCCGCATCGCCACCAGCGCGGTGCTCGTCCACAGCAGCGACAACACGGTTTGCGCGATCGCCGAGCGCCCGAGCGCATCGAGCGACCAGTCCACCCCGGCAACGAAGTGCACCGCGCGCAGCGCGACGACGTTGAGCGCGAAGAACGCCGCCGCCGCCAGCGTCGCTCGCACCGGCTCGCGCCACGCGGTGCGCGCGTCGGCCAGATGCCAGCGCAGCAAGGCGGCCAGCACCGCGACCGACGCCAGATCCAGCGGATTGACAATCGGCCAGGCCGGCAGTGGTGCCGGATCGCCGGCGCACCACAGATTGGCGAACAGCAGCCAGCCGAGCGCCGCGGCGGCCAGACCGGGCGCGCCGACCTGCGCATACGCAAACGGTGCGGCGCGCATCGGCCAGCGCAGCGCGTGTTGCACGACGATCCAAAGCGCGCCGGCCATCACCAACCCCCAAGCGGCGTGGAACCAGCCATCGCCCGCCACGCGATCGACTTGCAGCGCAGCCTCGGCAGCCAGCATCGCGGTGGCGAGCCACAGCCCCGCCACGTGCACCGAACCGCTTAACGGCAGCTTGACTGCTGCCCGTTCTTCGGCCCGCAGCCGCAAGTAGAACAGCGACCAGGCCGCCGGCCACACCACCCAGCCGAGATCGCGGCTCGGCGCCTGCGCAAAGCCGACCGCCAGCGCCACCACGTACGCGGCCAGCGTCAGATGCGCCGCGAAGAAGCTCCAGGCCAGCCGCTGCGGCCAGTCCCAGCGCAGCCGCGCGCCAAGCCAAGCGAGCGCCAGCGCGGTTGCACCGATGAGCACCAAGGCGAGTTGCGCGATTTCGAGCGGCGAGTCGATATGGCGCAGCGCATAGGCGAGCAGCGCCACCAGCCAGGCGAGCACGCCAAGCGTCAGCAAGATCGCCGCCGCCAGGCGGCGCGCCGGGTCGGCGGCGCGCAGCGACAGCAGTGCCGCCGCCACGCCGGTCGCGGCCACCGCCAACCGCAGCAACAGCTTCCAGTCCACGCGGGCCTCGTGCCCCGCAGGATGGGCAAACGCGACCACGGCGGCGGCGACGAACATGGCCACCCCCGCCACCCACTCCGGCGACAGCGCTCTCGCCGTGGCGGCCCGCCGATCCGCCGCCAGCAGCACCAGCGCCAGCGCGTACCACGCGAACGCGTACCACGGAAAACCGAGCGGCTGCCAGATCAAGGCCACGACCCAGCCCCAGGCGAGTAATTGGGCAAGCCAGGGCGCCACGGCAAACGCTTCGCGCCAAGACTCGCCCCAGGACGCGGGCGCCGTCCGCCGCAGCAACGCGGCACTGGCAAAGGCGCACCCGGCGAACACCGCGAGATTGACGGTGAATCCGGAGAACTCCGCGTACAGCGCGAGCTCGCCGCGGCCCAAGGCCTGCGCCAGCGCGACCGCGCCCGCCGCATGCAGCGCCAGGCCGGCCGCTACCGGCAGAGTCCGTTGCTGCCGCAGACCCACCCATAGCAGCGCTACGCCTTCCACCGCCCAGGCGGCGGCCGTCCACTGCGCGCTGGCCGCCAGCGGCACCGCCAGCGTCAGAAGGGCCACGCCGATGCCGGACACCGCCTCCGTCAACAGGCGCAGCGCCGGATCGCGCCGCCGCAGCAGCGCAGTGGACGCAGCCAGATACACCGCCGCGGCAACTACCGCGGCGACCGCCAACTGCTCGCCCTGCGTAAAGCGCGTCTGGATGCCGAAGGCCGCGAGCGGCAGCGCGAACACCAGCGTGGTGTCGAACAAGCCGCGCCGCTCGCCGCGCTGACGCAGCGCATAGAGCAGCGACACCACGAAGAACAAGACCCAGAAGGCGGCGAGAAAGCCCTGCCCCACCGGATAGTCCAACGGGGAGTAGCGCTGCACCGCCCACAGGCCACTGACGGCGAAGGTGAAGAGAAAGCCGAGCCAGTTCAGTTCGCGCTAGGCGCGGAACCACGCGACGCCCGCCACACCGAAGTTCAGCAGCAGGTAGTAGGAGAAGAGCACCGCCACGCGGCCCTCGCCGGTGGACACGAGCAGTGGCGCCAGGTAACCGCCCGTCGCGCCCAGCACCGCCAGCGCGCGGGCGTCCTGCAACACCGCGAGCGTGCCCGACAGCACGGCAAGCGCCGCCATGAACGCAAACGCGGGCAGCGGCGCCAACACGTCGTAAAAGCGCAGCGCCGCGAACGCCGTCAGGTACAGGATGCCGATTGCGCCGCCTTGCAGCGTGATCGCATAGCCGGGGCGTCGCGCCCGCATCCGCCAGCCGAGTCCCAGCAACACCAGCGCGCCCACCGCCACGCCGAGCAGCCGCAGTTCGATCGGCACCTGCGTGTGCTCGGCCACGTAGCGCAACAGAAAGGCCACGCCGACGAACAAAACCAGCAGGCCGATGCGCGCCACCGTGTTGCCACCGAAGAGCCAGGCGCGCGCGGCGTCCACCGCGCGCTCCAAGGCTGAAGGCGTCGGCGGCCGGCGGCTGGTAATGGGCGCTGGAGTCGTCGTTGGCGGCAGCGGCGCAGCGGCGGGGCGCGGCCCGATCCGTTCAACGGGACGAGGCGGCATTGGCGCAGTCGGTGGCGCCATGGGAGCGGGAACTGCGGCCGACGCGGTCGTAACGGTCGTCCACCCGGGCCGCACCGCAGGCGCGGTCGGCTGCGGCTCCGCGGCTGCATGCGGCGGCGCCGGCGGAGTGGCCACCTGGCGCTGTGCCTTGAGTTCGTCCAACTCAACCGACAATTCGGTCACACGCGCCGCCAGGCGCTGTTGCGCGCGCTGCAGGCGGTCCAGCCGATCCCGCAGCGCAAGGCTGCGGCGAATGGCGAACCCGATGGCGAATCCCAGCGGCACCGTGACCCAGAGCGCGAAGGGCGACGTGGCAAAGGCGACGAACGCGCCGACCGCCATCCCGATCCATACCGGCAGCCATGTCGTGGGTGGCGCCGCAAGGTCCGACTGGTAGTGGTCCTGCATCGAATCAACTCCCCGTCGAGATCGGGCCAAGACTGCGCGTCAAACCCGGAACGCACAAACCGCCGACCGCGCTGCCGCAGCCGGCGCTACCGCGAGTGTCCGGCACCGCTACCAGCGGAACAGGATAGTCAGCGAGCAGCCAGCTCAGTGCTGGCAAGCATGCCCACCCCCGCCGCCGCCAGTTGCGCCCGCGCGGCCGCCAACGAGCCGCCCGTGTCGATCGCCCGGCAGGCGTCTTCGACCACAAACGTTGCAAAGCCCGCGGCCTGTGCGTCGAGCGCGCTCCAGGCGACGCAGAAGTCGGTGGCGAGACCGCAGCAATACACGTCGGTGATGCCGCGCTCGCACAGCATCGCGGCGAGTCCGGTCGGCGTGACGCGGTCCGCTTCGAGAAAGGCCGAGTAGCTGTCGGTATGCGCGTGGTAGCCCTTGCGCACGATGGCCTGCGCGCGGGTGAGATCAAGCCCGTCGGCCAACGCCGCGCCGCGCGTGCCCTGCACGCAATGGTCGGGCCAGAGCACCTGCCGGCCATAGGCGAGGTCGATCGTCTCGAACGGCCGCTTGCCGGCATGACTCGATGCGAAGCTCACATGCCCGGCCGGATGCCAGTCCTGCGTGGCGATGACGTTGGCAAAGCGCGGCACCAGCGCGTTGACGACCGTGATCACCTCGTCCCCGCGCGGCACGGCGAGCGCGCCGCCGGGCAGGAAGTCGTTTTGCACGTCGATGATCAGGAGCAACGCAGAAGGCGGCATCGCGCGTAACCTTGGGAGGTCAGGCGTCGAACTGGACAGCGACCAGCATAGCGACGTCGCGCACGACAAAGGAGCGTAACCATGACCCGACTTTGGCCGATTCTGCTTGGCGTTACCGCGCTGTCCGCCGCCGAGGCGGCGACTATCGTCCGTTGCGAAAGCAACGGACGCGTCACCTACCAGAACGTCCCCTGCCCGGCCATGGCGCAGTCGCGCGAGGTCGAAGCGGCCAACGTCGAATTGCCTCCGGTGGACACGGCGGCGGTGGAGGCGCGGCGCGCGGCCTTTCTCGCTGAGCGCCAACGCGCCGCCGCTACCGCGCGCGATGCGGAGCTCGCCCGGCTGGCCGATACGCAGGCCGACCTCGCCCGCACCCAGCAGCGCCAGGCGGCCACGCTAGACGCACTCGCCGACGAGGTTGCCAATCAGCCGACCGTCGTCTACGGCGGCTATGGTGGCTATGGCGGCTACCCCCAGGGCAAGGTAAACCGGCCCGGGCTGCCCAAGCACAAGCCGGAGGCCGGCCGCCCCGACGGCGGCTACGACCGCCCGACCCCGTACCGCGACCGCGGCAACACCGCCTCGGCGATCGACCGGGCGGTGCAACGCGCGGTCGCGCAGCGCGTCGAGCGCGACATCCTCGGCCCGGCGCCGGGGGCGCGGCGTTAGGGCCGCCCGCGGGGCGTCATTCCACCGCCTTGACGATGTCCTCGATCACCTTCTTGGCGTCGCCGAAGACCATCATGGTCTTGTCCATGTAGAAGAGTTCGTTGTCCAGCGCCGCGTAACCGCTCGCCATGCTGCGCTTGTTGACGATCACCTGGCGCGCCTTGTAGGCCTCCAAGATCGGCATGCCGGCGATCGGGCTCTTGGGGTCTTTGGCGGCGGGGTTGACCACGTCGTTGGCGCCGAGCACCAGCACCACGTCGGTGTCGGAAAACTCCGCGTTGATGTCTTCCATCTCGTGCACCTGGTCGTAGGGCACTTCGGCCTCGGCCAGCAGCACGTTCATGTGGCCGGGCATGCGGCCCGCCACCGGGTGGATCGCGTAGCGGACGTTGATGCCCTTTTTGATCAGCTTGTCGGACAACTCCTTCAATGGGTGCTGCGCGCGCGCCACCGCCAGACCGTATCCGGGCACGATGATCACGCTCTCCGCATTGCCGAGCAGGAAGGCCACATCGTCGGCAGCACCGCTCTTGACCGGGCGCTGCGCGCCGCCGCCCGCCGCGGCGGCGGCCACCTCGCCGCCAAAGCCGCCCAGGATCACGTTGAAGAACGAGCGGTTCATCGCCCGGCACATGATGTACGACAGGATCGCGCCGCTGGAGCCGACCAGGCTGCCGGCGATGATCAGCATCGAGTTGTTGAGCGAAAAGCCGATCCCCGCCGCCGCCCAGCCCGAGTAGCTGTTGAGCATCGACACCACCACCGGCATGTCCGCGCCGCCGATGGGGATGATGATCAGCACGCCGAGCACGAAGGCGATGGCCAGCATGATCACGAAGGGCGTCCAGTCCTGCGTGACCACGAACCAGATGCCGGCGGCGAGCATCGCGAGCGCGAGCACGAGGTTCAGCATGTGCTGGCCGCTGAAGACCACCGGCGCGCCCTGAAACAAGCGGAATTTGTACTTGCCCGACAGCTTGCCGAAGGCGATCACCGAGCCAGAGAAGGTGATCGCGCCGACAAAGGCGCCGATGAAGAGCTCGATCCGATTGCCCACCGGCACCGCACCGCCCTTCGGCGCGATGCCGAAAGCCCAGGGCTCGGCCACCGCGGCAATGGCGATGAACACCGCGGCGAGACCGATCATGCTGTGCATGAAGGCGACCATCTCGGGCATCTTGGTCATCTCGACCTTGAAGGCGATGGCCGCGCCGATGCCGCCGCCCACCGCCAGCCCGAGCAGGATCCAGCCCAGCCCGCTGCCGATCAGGTGCGGCGAGAGCTTGTAAATGAGCGCCACCGTGGTCAGCACCGCGATGGCCATGCCGATCATGCCGAAGGTATTGCCCAGCCGCGAGGTGGTCGGGTGCGACAGACCTTTCAGCGCCTGGATAAAGCAGACGCTGGCGACGAGGTAGAGGAGGACGACGAGGTTCAGACTCAGGGTCATTTGTTTTCTTCCCGTTCAAACGGCTGTACGCCGAGAAGGCTCGCGACGAGTGCGGAGGCAATCGCGGCACCGGCCCCGCCGGCGACCGATTCGCCAAGACCCAGCTGTGGCCCGACGAACACGCCGATGCCGCCGCCAACGCACGCGGCTGCTATCAGCGCCCATCCGTGCGATATCTTGATCCGCGCAAGCCTCACTTCTTTTCTCCCGCGGCCGCTTTCGGCTCCTTCTTCTTGAACATCTCCAGCATCCGCCGCGTGACGAGGAAACCGCCGAAGACGTTGACCGCGGCCAGCGCCACCGCCAGCACGCCCATGGTTTTGGCCAGCCCCGTTTCGGTCAGCGCGGCAGCGAGCATCGCGCCGACAATGACGATCGCCGAGATCGCGTTGGTCACACTCATCAGCGGCGTGTGCAGCGCCGGCGTGACGTTCCACACCACGTGGTAGCCGACGTAAATCGCCAGCACGAAGATGATCAGGTTCCAGACGATGGGGCTGATGGCTTCCATGGGTTCTCCTACACCAAAGCGTCGAATTCTTCGATCAAGCGGCTCATCACCGCAGCGGTGGGCTCGGCGCACGCGAGCGCCGCGCCCTGCCCGGCCCAAAGCGAGACGAACTCCGCGCGGCCCTGCGCGTTGGCCGCCGCGCGCAGCGGCGCGGTCAATGCGTTTTGAATCGGATAGTCGGGGATGTCGGCCTCGCCGATTTCCTGCATGAAGCGATTGCGCAGCCCGCGCGCCGGCCGGCCGCTGAAGCTGCGGGTCACTTGCGTGGCGGTGTCGGTCGCCTGCGCGAGCGCGGCTTTGTAGGCAGGGCTAGTGCCGCATTCCGGTGTCGCCAGCAGCGCGGAGCCGAGTTGCACGCCGCTCGCGCCGAGCAATAGCGCCGCCGCGATCTGCGCGCCGCTCATCACGCTGCCGGCCGCGATCACCGGGATCTCCACCGCCGCGGCGACCTGCGGCAGCAGCGCGAACAAGCCGATCTGTCCTTCGTCGAAGGGCACCGCAAAACTTGCGCGGTGGCCACCCGTTTCAGCGCCCTGCGCCACGACCGCGTCGCAGCCGAGTTCGGCCAGAAGTTTCGCCTCGGCCACGCAACTGGCGGTGCCAATCACAAACGTGCCACGTGCATGCAGCGCGGCGAGCCGGGCGCGGTCGAGTAGGCCGAAGGTGAAGGAGAACACCGGCAGGCGCGCTTCCAACACGGCGTCGAACTGCGCGGCAAAGTCGGGGGCGCAGCGTGCCGGGACTTCCGGCGGCGGCAACCCAAGCTCCGCGCAGTACGGCGCCAACTTAGCCAGCATCCGAGCGACCTGCGCAGCGTCGGCCTGCGGCTGCGGGGCGATGAAGAGATTGATCCCGAAAGGCTTGCGCGTCAGTGCGCGGGTCTGCGCGATCGCCTGCTCGATCGCGGAGGGTTGCATCATCCCGGCGCCGAGCAGTCCCAGGCCGCCGCCTTCACCGACAGCAGCGACGAGCGCGGGCGTGGTCACGCCCGCCATCGGCCCTCCCAGGATCGGCTGGGCGATGCCGAGGCGAACGGTCAAGCGTGCGGCACGCCGATCAAACAGACTTGCGAGGGGAGCCATGGCTATGTTCCACCCGCCGCATATCGACGCGTTCCCTTCGGACGTCGCAGCCTTCCCTCACCCGGCCGCTTCGCGGCCACCCTCTCCCGGGGGGAGAGGGTTTGAAGCCTCTCTCCCCCCGGGAGAGGGGCTGGGGTGAGGGAAGACCGCAAGTAAAGCATTTGGCCTAGACCGAGGCACGTTCGCGCGAGCGGCACTTTGCGATACCCCGCCCCCTCAACCCTTCCGCCTGACCTCGCCGCCCATGCACAGCAAGCAGGCCGCAACGATGTTGTCTTCCAGGTTGACCGCAAACTTGCCTTCCTTGTCGAACACGAGCTTCAGAAAGTCCAGCACGTTGCGCGCGTACAGCGCCGAACTGTCCACCGGCACGGTCGCCGGCAGATTGGGCTGGCCGACGATGTAGACGCCATGCTTGACCACGGTCTTGCCCAGTTCCGACACCGCGCAGTTACCGCCCTGCTCGACCGCCATGTCGAGCACCACCGAACCGGGCTTCATGCTCTGCACCATCGCTTCGGTCACCAGCACCGGCGCTTTGCGGCCGGGGATCAAGGCGGTCGTGATCACGATGTCCGCCTGCGCGATGCGCTTGGCGACTTCCGCCGCCTGCCGCTGCATCCAGGACGCCGGCATCGGCCGCGCATAGCCGCCGACACCGGCCGCGGCCTCGCGCTCTTCGTCGGTCTCGTAGGGCACGTCGATGAACTTGGCGCCGAGCGACTCGATCTGCTCCTTCACCGCGGGGCGCACGTCGCTCGCCTCGATCACCGCGCCCAGCCGCTTGGCGGTGGCGATCGCCTGCAAGCCCGCGACCCCCGCGCCCAGCACCACCACGCGCGCGGCCTTCAGCGTGCCGGCCGCCGTCATCATCATCGGCATCAGCCGCGGGTAGGTGGCCGCGGCCAGCAGCACGGCCTTGTAGCCGGCAATGTTGGCCTGCGAGGACAGCACGTCCATGCTTTGCGCACGCGTGGTGCGCGGCGCGGCTTCAAGCGCAAAGGCGGTCAACCCGGCCGCATTCATCGCGGCGATGCCGTCGGCATTGAACGGCTCCAGCATCCCGACGACCACCGCGCCACGCGCCATTTGCGCGAGCTCGTCCGCCGCGGGCGCGCGCACCTTGAGCACCATCTCGGCACCAAACGCGTCGGCTGCGCTGCCGATGCGTGCACCGGCGGCTTCGTAGGCGGCGTCGGTCTGCCCGGCGTTGACGCCGGCGCCCGCTTGCACGACGACTTCGTGCTTGCCGCCGGCGGTGAGTTTCTTGACCGTCTCCGCGGTGGCGGCGACGCGCGTTTCCCCGGCCCGCGACTCCAGCGGCACTCCGATACGCATGGGAGGTTCTCCTGCTCTTGTGACGGCAGCCCGCGCGGGCACGCCTCTCTAAAATGCGCGCAAGCTTACGCGAAAGCGCCGCTGCGCTGCCGCCCCCGCCACCGATGCGCTCCCGCTGGAAACCCGCTGTCACCGTCGCCGCCGTTATTGAGCGCGACGGTCGCTTCCTGCTGGTCGAGGAGCGCACGCCCGAAGGCCTGAAGCTCAACCAGCCGGCCGGCCACCTGGAGCGCGGCGAGGGCTTGCTCGAAGCTTGCGTGCGCGAGGTGCTGGAAGAAACCGCGCACGCCTTCACTCCGCAGTATCTGTTGGGCGTCTATCTGGCGCGGACGGAAGCCGCACGCGGGGCGGAAACGTATTTGCGCTTCGCTTTCGGCGGCGAGCTCGGCGCGCGGCTGCCGCAACGGCTCGACCGCGGCATCGTGCGCACGCTCTGGCTGACCGCCGACGAGCTGCGCACCCGCAGCGCGCAGCACCGCAGCGTGCTGGTGATGCGCTGTGTGGAGGACTATCTGGCGGGAAGGCGGTTTCCGTTGGATTTGATAGCGGTCGACCCATCGGCGCTCGGCGCGCCGCGCCCCCACCCCAGCCCTCCCCCGCAAGCGGGGGAGGGAGTCAAGCGATCCGCTCTGCTGCCTGCGTTGGAGCCTCAATCGGTATCCCCTCCCCCGCTCGCGGGGGAGGGTTAGGGTGGGGGCATGGTTGCCGCAACCGGCACCCACTCCCGCATCGTCGTCGGCCTCTCCGGTGGCGTGGACTCCGCGGTCGCGGCCTACCTGCTGAAGCGGCAAGGCCACGAGGTCGTTGGTCTCTTCATGAAGAACTGGGAAGACGATGACGACGACGAGTACTGCTCCACCCGGCAGGATTGGCTCGACGCCGCCGCCGTGGCCGACGTGCTCGGCATCGACATCGAAGCGGTGAACTTCGCCGCCGAATACAAGGACCGCGTGTTTGCCGAGTTCCTGCGCGAATACTCGGCCGGCCGCACGCCCAACCCGGACGTGCTGTGCAACGCCGAAATCAAGTTCAAGGCCTTTCTCGACCACGCGCTGGCGCTGGGCGCGCAGCGGATTGCGACCGGCCACTACGCGCGGGTGCGGCACCTCGACGGCCGCCATCAACTGCTGCGCGGGCTGGACCCGGACAAGGACCAGAGCTACTTCCTGCACCGGCTGATGCAAGCGCAACTGGCGCGCACGCTGTTTCCGGTCGGCGAACTGCGCAAGTCCGAAGTACGCCGGATCGCCGCGGAGATCGGCCTGCCGAACGCGAAGAAGAAGGACTCCACCGGCATCTGCTTCATCGGCGAGCGGCCTTTCCGCGAGTTTCTGAATCGCTACCTGCCCACGCAGCCGGGGCCGATCAAGGAACCCGGTGGCCGCGTGCTGGGCGAGCACGTGGGCCTGGCCTTTTACACGCTCGGCCAGCGCAAGGGCATCGGCCTGGGCGGGCTGCGCGCGGGCAGCGGCGAGCCCTGGTTTGTCGCGCGCAAGGACATGGCGAGCAACATGCTGTGGGTGGTGCAGGGCCACGATCATCCGTGGCTGCTCGCGAGAAAACTCGTTGCGCAAGACGCGGCCTGGGTTGCCGGCGCCGCGCCGGCACCGGGCACGCGGTTGTCGGCCAAGACGCGCTACCGGCAGCGCGATGCCGAGTGCACAGTGACGGCGGTGAACGACGGCGGATTCCAGCTTGCGTTCGACGCAGACCAATGGGCGGTGACGCCGGGGCAATCGGCGGTGCTGTACGACGGCGAGGTGTGCCTCGGTGGCGGCATCATCGCCGCGACCGAAGTCGCGCTCACACCCCCATGGACCGCCCCGGCTTGTGGTTGAGTGCGAGCACGAGGGCACACGTCTTCAGCGTGAACGGCCAGCCCAGCGTACGCACCGCCAGCCAGACGAATGGCAGGTTGAGCGCGAAGAACACCGCGCCGGACGGCCAGCCGCTGGCGTAGTGCAGCAGCAGCGCGATGCCCGCCGTGCCGCCGGTGAGCAACCCGGCCTGCGCGTACAGCGTGACCCCCAGCGCGACGAACGCCGTGCGGGTGACGAGCGCCTGTGCGTCCTCGAACGCGCTGTGCGGGCTGCCGGTGGGTTTGGGTTCGAGCATCGCGGCGCAGTGTAGACAGCGAGGCCGCGGCGGGGCATTGTGCGGCTGTCCGCCATCTCTCAACGACCGCCATGCGTTCGACCCGACTGCTGTTTGCCGCCTGCCTCGCCGCCACGCTCGCCGCCTGCGGTGGCGGTGGCGGCAGCAGCGGTAGCGGAGAACCGCCGCCTTCACTGCCGCCGGCGGGGCTGTTCCCCACGCCCGATCCGGCCGACCGCGTTTCGACCACCGCCGCCTTCGCGCCGGGCTGCGACGGGGTGCCGGCCAGCGGCACGCTCTATCCGGAAACCGAGGTCGAACCGCAAGTCGCCACCGACCCGACCAATCCGCTGCGGATGGTCGGCGCCTGGCAGCAAAACCGTTGGTCCAACGGCGGCGCGCAGGGCGTACTCGCCGCGGTGTCCACCGACGGCGGCGGCACCTGGACGCGCAGCACGCCAGCGTTTTCGCGTTGCATCGGCGGCACGGTGGCCAACGGCGGCGATTACGAACGCGCCACCGACCCCTGGGTCGCTTTCGCCGCCGACGGCACCGCCTACGCGATGGCACTGTCCTTGTCCGGCAGCGGCAGCACGCAGGTCACCGCGATGCTGGTCGCCCACTCCACCGACGGCGGCCGCATTTGGAGCGCGCCGGCCACGCTGATCCGTGACAGCGGCGCGAGCTTCTTCAACGACAAGAACACGCTGACGGCCGACCGCAGCGACGCCCGCTTTGTCTATGCCGTATGGGACCGCCTGGGCCCCGGCCCGACCGGCCCGGCGCTCTTCGCCCGCACCACCAACGGCGGCGCCACCTGGGAGCCAGCGCGCACGATCTACGACCTCGGCAGCAACGCGCAAACGATCGGCAACCTGATCGTGGTGGCGAGCAACGGCACGCTCGTCAACGTGTTTACGCGCATCGTCGGCGGCCGCAGCGAGGTGATGGCGATCCGCTCCACCGACCGCGGCACCAACTGGTCGGCGCCGATCAAACTCGCCGACCTGCTGGCCGTGGGCACGCGCGACCCCGAGGTGCCGTCGCGCACCGTACGGGACGGCGCGATCCTGGCGCAGGCCGCCCCCGGCCCGAACAACGCGATCTACATCGTCTGGCAGGACGCGCGCGGCAGCGACGGCCGGATCGACGCGATCCTGCTCGCCAAGTCCACCGATGCCGGCCTGACCTGGAGCGAGCCGGTGCGCATCAATGGCGACCCGACCGTGGCCGCGTTTACGCCGCAGGTCGCCGTACGCGACGACGGCCTGGTCGCCGTCAGCCACTACGACCTGCGCAGCAACACCGCCGACACCGCCACGCTGCCCGCCGACTACTGGTTGCTGCGTTCCACCGACGGTGGCGCCACTTGGAGCGAGACGCGGCTGGCCGGCCCCTTCGACCTGGCGCTGGCGCCCGACGCCGGTGGGATCTTCCTCGGCGACTACCAGGGCCTGACCGCCAGCCCCAACGGCGTGCTCGCGTTCTTCGCGCAGACCACGCGCGACGGCGCGGCCAACCGCACCGACGTGTTCCGCCGCAACGTGGCCGGCGCGATCCCGGCCGCCCGCTTCGCCGCCGTGCCGCAGGCGGTCACGACCCCGAGCGCGCAGTTCGCGGCGCGCGTCGGCGCCAGCGTCGAACGCAACCTGCGCATCCTGCGCGAGTCGCCCCGCTAGACTGGCCGTCACTGCAACGCACAGCCCTTGCCATGGACACCCTCGACGCCCAACGCGCCCAAGTGCGCACCCGGATCGCCGCGCTGCGCACGGCCCTGCATCGGCATGCGCTGGCCGCGTGGATCGTGCCCTCGGCCGACCCGCACTTGTCCGAGTACCTGCCCGAGCGCTGGCAGGGCCGGCAGTGGCTGACGGGCTTCACCGGATCGGTCGGCACCGCCATCGTGACCGCCGACTTCGCCGGGTTGTGGGTGGACAGCCGCTACTGGGTGCAGGCCGAAGCGCAACTGGCCGGCACCGGCATCGAGCTGATGAAGGTCAACGTG
>JAJTHJ010000365.1 GCA_021298875.1 Burkholderiales bacterium
CGGCCTGCGGATGAACATCAACGTCGGCATCCACTACCTGGGCTCCTGGCTCGCCAGCAACGGCTGCGTGCCGATCCACAACCTGATGGAAGACGCCGCCACCGCCGAGATCAGCCGCTCACAGGTGTGGCAGTGGATTCGCAGCCCCAAAGGCGTGCTCGACGACGGCCGCAAGGTCACCGCCGAGATGGTGCGCGCGCTGATCCCCGAAGAACTCGCCCGCGTCAAGGCCGTGGTCGGCGGCGACACCCCGACCTACGACCGCGCCGCCGCGATCTTCGAGCAGATGGCCACTGCCGAAAGCTTTGCCGAGTTCCTGACGCTGCCGCTGTACGAAGAACTGGCGTAAGGTGAGCCTTGGTCGAGGTTGGACCGCGGCGCCACGGAACCCTCGCCCGCATCAGCGGGAGAGGGTGGCGCCGCAGGCGCCGGGTGAGGGCCAGAGCCTTTCGCTCAGGTGCACCCCCCCAACATCGCGCGGCGCATCAGCCGTCCAAGGAGAGCAAAGATGACGATCTGTCCCGTAGCTATCGCAGTGGGCTGCAAGAAGTGCCCGGCGTTTTCCTTCTGCCCCGCTAAGGGCATCCTCGGCAATCAGAAGAAGGAGGAGGCCGGCAGCAAGCCGGCCGCCGGCGCGAGCAAGCCGAAGGCGACGCCGAGGAAATAAGCAGACCGAGGGCGCCTTTTCACCGGCCGCGACTGCGGTCGCGCGCCACATGCCACACCTGCAAGACCTGCACTTCGTCCGCCCGCAGACGGTAGGTCACCAGGTAATTGCGGTGGACGATCAGCTCGCGCGTATCGGCGCGGATGCCGGCGCGGCCGAGCAGCGGAAACTCGGCCAAATGCGCGACCCGCGCACGGACTGTTGCGACGAAGTCGAGCGCCGCCCGCGGTTTGTCGGCGGCGATGAAGTCGGCAATCCGCTCCAGATCGAACGTTGCGCGCCGCGACCAGCGCAGCTTCATCGGCGGCGGCGCGCGGCAGGCTTGGCGGCCTTCGTAACCGCGGCCCGATAGCGCGCGGACAACTTCTCGAACAGCGCTTCGACTTCCTCTTCGGTGGCGAATTCGCCGCGGTCGGCGGCGGCGATGGCCTCTTCCAGGTCTTCGATCTGCGGGCTGCGCCAGGCGAGGTATTCGCCGAGCGCTTCCATCGCCACGTAGCTCTTTGTGCGTCCCACCAGCTTCGAGTAGGTCTCGACCTGCTCCTTAAGCTGGGCCGGCAGGCGCAGGCTGACTTGCGCGTCCTTGAGTTCGACCGTCATGGGCGGCGCTCCGTAGTGCGTTGCAATGCAGTGTAATGCACCGCCTGCCTACGGGCGCGCCTCGCGCTTCAACCGATACAGCACATGCCGCCGCAACGCATGCCCCTCGGGCAACCGCGGATGGTCGAAGTCGTCGGTGGCGTCGTGCGTCATCCCGAGCTTTTCCATCACGCGCTGTGAGCGCTGGTTGCCCTGCGCGGTGAAGGCGACGATTTCGGGAAGCCCCAGCACCTCGAAGCCGTAGGCCAGCGCCAGCCGCGCGCCTTCGACCGCGTAGCCGCGGCCCCAGCAGCGGTGCGCCAGCCGCCAGCCGACTTCGACACAAGGCGTGAAGTGGGCCTCGAAGTTCGGCTGCGACAGCCCGACGAAGCCGGCGCAACCGCCATCGACGTCCAGGCACCACCAGCCCCAGCCGCGCTCGGCGATGACCGCCTGCACGCGGGCCAGTGCCGCGGCGGTTTCGTCGCGCGACAGCACCGCGGGGAAGAACTCCATCACGCGCAGGTCGGCATTGAGCGCGGCAAACTCGTCCAGGTCGTCGGGCCGCCATGGGCGCAACCGCACGCGCAGGCCGCGCAGCTCCACTTGCGCCATCTGCTACACCAGCACTCCGACGAGCGCCGCCGCCGCGCAGGTGGAGAGCAAGCCCCCCAGCACCGACTTCAAGCCGAGATCGGCGACTTCCGCGTGGCGCTCGGCGGGCATCATCGCGGTCAGTCCGCCCAGCATGATGCCGAGCGAACCAAAGTTGGCAAAGCCGCACAGCGCGTAAGTCATCAGCACGCGGCTGCGCGGCGACAGCGCTTCCGGCGGCAGGCGAGCCAGCTCCATGTAGGCGATCAACTCGTTGAGCACGGTTTTCTTGCCGAGCAGTTGGCCGGCCACCGCCGCTTCGCCCCACGGCACACCGGTGAGCCATGCCAGCGGCGCGAAGACCCAGCCAAAGACGCGCTCCAGCGACAGCGGCGCAGCAGCCACGTCCGGCAACACGCCCAACGCCGCGTTGACCAGCGCGACCAGCGCCACCGCGACGATCAGCAGCGCGATGATGTTCAGCCACAGGTGCAGGCCGTCCAGCGTGCCGCGGGTCAGTGCGGCCATGCTGCTCGCGTCTTCGCGCGGCAGGCGCAGGTCGGCGGCCTCGGGCAGCGTGGGCGGCACCATCACCGCGGCGATGGCGATCGCCAACGGGGTCGCGACGAAGCTCGCCACCAGCAGCTGCGTCAGCGGCTCGGGCACGATCGGCTTCAAGATCGACGCATACAGCACCAGCACCGTGCCGGCGATGGTGGCCATGCCGCAGTTCATCACGATGAAAAGTTCGCCGCGCGACAGCCGCGCCAGATACGGCCGCACCACCAGCGGTGCCTCCACCATGCCGACGAACACGTTGGCCGCCGCCGACAGGCCCACCGCACCGCCGATGTCCATCGTGCGCTTGAGCACGGCGGCAAAGCCGCGCACCACTGCCGGCAGCACACCCCAGTGAAAGAGCAGGGCGGAGAGCGCCGCGATCACCAGCACCAGCGGCAGCGCGCGAAACGCGAGGATGAAGCTCGCCGCCGCATTGCTCGTCTCGAACGGCGCCGGTCCGCCGCCGAGATAGCCGAAGACCATCGCGGTGCCTGCTTGCGTGGCGCGCTCCAGCGCATCGAGCGCGTGGTTGGCGTAGCCGAGCGCGGTGGCCACCGGCGGCAGCTTGAGCATCGCCACCGCCAACAGCAGTGCCAGCAAGACCCCGGCGCCGACCAGCCGCCAGGGCACAGCGCGCCGCTGCTCCGACAGCAGCCAGGCGATGCCGAACAGCCCCGCCAGTCCCGCCACACCGTGCAAAACGTCGCTCATCGCCCGCGCCCCCGAAGCACAATTGGAGCACAGCCTCCAGTGCGGCGCCGTATCCTCGCGCCGCCGCGCAACCGCGGGCCGAAGGACAGCACATGAACATTGCCGAGATTCCGACCGATCTGCTGGTCGCGTTCGAGTCGCAGCGCGCCGCGCACGAGCGCGCACCCTTTGCCTCGTGGGACGAACGGCGCGACCGGCTCCAGCGCCTGCGCTGGCTGCTGTCGGAGAACGAAGCAGCCATCGAAGCCGCGATCGACGCCGACTTCGGCGGCCGCTCGCGCACCGAGACGCAGATCGCGGAGATCTTCCCCAGCTTGGCCGAGATCAACGGCGCGCTAAAGCACGGCCGCGGCTGGATGCGTCCGCGCCATGCGTCCGTCTCCAAGTGGTTCCTGCCGGCCAGCGCGCGGGTGATGCCGCGACCGCTCGGCGTGGTCGGGATCATCGTGCCGTGGAACTACCCGCTGTTCCTGGCGGCGGGGCCGCTGGTGGCGGCGCTGGTCGCCGGCAATCGCGCGCTGCTGAAACTGTCCGAGTTCACGCCGCGTTTCGGCAGTCTGATGCAGGAGATCGTCGGGCGGCACTTTTCGACCGAGGAGGTGGCCATCGTCAACGGAGGCGCCGACGTGGCGGCGGCGTTTGCCGCGCTGCCCTTCGACCATCTGGTGTTCACCGGGTCGACCGCGGTCGGTCGCAAGGTGATGGCTGCGGCCAGCGCAAACCTCACGCCGGTGACGCTGGAACTCGGCGGCAAATCGCCGACCGTGATCGCGCCGGGCTACGACCTCAAGCATGCGGCGGCGCGCGTGCTGGCGGGCAAGTTGCTCAATGCGGGCCAGACCTGCATCGCCCCCGACTACGTGCTGGCGCCGCGCGGCGAGCTCGACGCCTTTGCCGCTGCCGCCGCCGCGCAAGCGCGCAAGATGTACCCGCGCGGGCTGGACGACCCCGACTACACCAGCATCGTCAACGCGCGGCAGTACGCGCGGCTCGCCGGGTATCTGGACGAAGCGCGCGCCGCCGGCGCGCGGGTGCAACCCTTGTTCGAGAGCGCGGCGGCCGACGAAGCGCGCCACCGCTTGGCGGCCACTTTGGTGATCGACCCTTCGCCGCAAATGGCGCTGATGCGCGACGAGATCTTCGGTCCGATCCTGCCGGTGCTGCCCTACGACGATCTGCCGCAGGCCATCGCCTTCATCAATGCGCGGCCGCGACCGCTGGCGCTGTACTGGTTCGACCGCGACCGCCAACGCGCGCAGTGGGCGCTGGAGCAGACACACGTCGGCGGCGCCTGCATCAACGAAACGCTGGTGCACGTGGCGCAGGACGAACTTCCGTTTGGCGGCGTCGGCGCTTCCGGCATCGGCCACTATCACGGCCGGTGGGGCTTCGATGCCTTGTCGAAGCTGACGCCGGTGTTCGAGCAGGCGCGGTTTAACGGGATGGGTTTGTTCGCGCCGCCGTACCGGCCGCTGGTGGGCAAGCTGCTGAAGCTGATGAAGCGCTACTGAGCGCGATCGAGCGGCAGCGAGGGGATGAGGTCGCCCGCCGCGTAGTCCGACTGCGGGCCGACGGCGATCAGCACGTCGGCATCGGCGAGACTGCGCAGCATCGCCGAGCCTTGCTGTGCCAATGGCTCGACCGCCAGCGACCCGTCGATGCGGGTCGCGTAGCGGGCACGCCGGTAGTCGATGCGGCCGCCCTTACGGCGCAGGGCGCCGGCCAGCGGCACGGGGACGGCTTGCGGCATCCGCGCTTCGCCGCCGGCCATCCGATCCAGCAGCGGGCGCGCGAGCAGCCGGTACATCACATAGGCTGCGACGGCGTTGCCGGGTAGACCCAGCAGCACCATCCTGGATGTGCCAACCCCCAGCAGCCCAAACACCACACCCCGCCCTGGCCGGATGTTGAGCGCCACGAACTCCACGCTGCCTGCCTGCCGCACGACGTCCGCATCGCCCTGCGCGGCGCCGCCGGTCGTGATCAGGGCATCCAGGCCCAAGGCCAGCGCGCGTTCGAGCACGGCATCGAACGCGCCGGCGCGGTCGGGGCAAATGCCGAGATCGACCGGCGCGAAACCGGCACGGGCAACTTCGGCGAGCAGCATCGAACGGTTGCCGTCGTAGGCGCCGCCGCTGGCGAGCGGGGCAGGGGGATCGGCCAATTCGTCGCCGGTGGACAGCACGCCGACGCGCGGCCGTGAGTGGACTTGCACGCGGGCCCACCCGGCGGCGGCGATCAGGCCGAGGTCGTAGGTGGCGAGCCGGCGCCCCGCCGCGAGTATGGTTTCGCCGGTGCGCACGTGCTCGCCACGCTGCCGACAATTGAGGCTGGCGGCGACCGGGCCGTCGACTTCGATCGTCTCGCCCTCGACGCGCGCGTGCTCCTGCATCACGACCGCGTCAGCGCCTAGCGGCATCGGCGCGCCGGTGGTGATGCGCACGCACTCGCCGGTGCCTATCGTGCCGCCCCACGCATGGCCGGCCAGCGCGCGCCCCACGAGCCGCAGCCGTGTGGCCGGGCCGGTGGCGTCGGCGGCGCGCAGCGCGTAGCCGTCCATCGCCGCGTTGTCGAAGGCGGGCAGGTCGAGCCGTGCGACGACGGGCAGCGCCAGCACGCGGCTCAGTGCGTCGGCGATAGCGAGCGACTCCGTACGCGCGACGACCGGGACGCGCGGCGCGAGCGAGGCCAAGGCTTCTGCGACGGAAAGCTCGTTGCTCATGCCGCGGCGGCCGCAAAGTCTTCGGCCGTGTTCAAGTTGGCGAAAGCACGGGCATCGGCAAAGGCGACGGTAGCGGCGCCGATGCTCGCCAGCCACCGGCCGGTGGCGTGGAGGCCTGCGCTCAGGTCGGCTGCAAGTCTGTCGGCGAGCGAGGTCTTCAACAGGCAAAAGACCGGCTGCGACCGGCCGTCGACCGTCGCCACCGCCGCGGCTGCGCCGCCCATCCCGGCGGTAAGCCGCGCCACCAGATCGTGCGGCAGCCGCGGCGCATCGCAGGGCACGACCGCCAGCCATTCGGTTCGCGCGGCGCGCAGCCCGGCGAGCATGCCGGCCAGCGGGCCGGAAAAACTCTCGTCGGCATCGGCGACGACGGAACATCCGAGTGCGCCGTATCGCTCGCGGTTGCGGTTGGCGCTGATGAGCACCGCGCCGACCTGCGGTGTGAGCCGTCCCAGCGCGTGCTCGACGAGCGGTCGTCCCTGCCAGAGGGCGAGGCCCTTGTCCACACTGCCTAGGCGCCGGCCGCGCCCGCCGGCAAGGATCAGTCCGGTGATCGCGCTGCGTTCGATGGCGGCCACGTCAGCCGCCGATGTAGGACATCTCGATCTTCCGCAGCCTCACCGTGTGCGCGCTGCGAATCTCGGAGTAGCGATCGCCGCGCCGCCGCCAGATGTGCGCGAGCGCGGTGGAGATCTGCGCGTCGCTGGCCGCGCCGCGCAGCAGCGCGCGCAGGTCGTGGCCGGACTGCGCGAACAGGCACAAGTAGAGCTTGCCCTCAGTGGACAGCCGCGCCCGCGTGCAGTCGCCGCAGAAGGCTTGCGTGACCGAGGAGATCACGCCGATCTCGCCGCCGCCGTCGCGGTAGCGCCAGCGCTCGGCCACCTCGCCGTGGTAGTTGGCCTCGATCGGCTCCAGCGGCAACTCCTCGCCAATACGGCGAGGCAGTTCGGCTGAGGGCAGCACGTCGTCCATCCGCCAGCCGTTGGACGAACCCACATCCATGAACTCGATAAAGCGCAGGACGTGACCGCTGCCGTGAAAGTAACGCGCCATCGGCAGGATTTGCCCGTCGTTGACGCCGCGCTTGACCACCATGTTGACCTTGATCGGTGCCAGCCCCGCGGCGGCGGCGGACTCGATGCCTTCAAGGACGTCGGCCACCGGGAAGTCGGCGTCGTTCATCTGGCGGAAGGTGGTGTCGTCCAGCGCGTCGAGCGAGACGGTCACGCGCCGCAGCCCCGCGTCGCGCAGCGCGCGCGCCTTGCGCGCGAGGATCGAGCCGTTGGTGGTCAACGTGAGGTCGAGCGGCGCACCGCTGCGCGTTGTGAGGCGCGCAAGCATTTCGATCAGCCGCTCAATGTCCTTGCGCAGCAGCGGCTCGCCGCCGGTGAGGCGGATTTTTTCCACCCCGTGGTGGATGAAGATCCGCGCCAGCCGCACGATCTCCTCGAAGGACAACAGATCGCCGTGCGGCAGGAAGCGGTAGTCCTTGTCGAAAATCTCCCGCGGCATGCAATAGGTGCAGCGGAAGTTGCAGCGGTCGGTGACCGAGATGCGCAGGTCGCGCAGCGGGCGGCGGAGTGTGTCGGCGAGGTGACCGGTCGGTGTTTCGAGTACCCACGGCAGCGGCGGTCGCGCCGCCGCCACGCGCTCATCCAGCAGGGGGATTACTCGCTCGGTCATCGCAGGGCGATGTTAATCAGCGGCGGTACGGTGGAAATTATTCCTCCCGCTTCAAGGGGAAGGCGGGAGGGGGGATGGGTTGCGCGGCGCGACGATGATCCATCCCCACCCCGACCCCTCCTTTGAAGGAGGAGGGAGAAAAGCCCGCCATGCCCGATGGCGGGCGCCGGCTACACCGACTCAACAGCCTTTCGCGTCTCTACTTGCACCAGCGGCGCGGTATCCAGCGGCGGCAGCACCGGCCGCTCGCGCGGAGCGCGCGCCGGGGAGGGCTCGGCGGCGATGCGGGCTTGCACCTCGCCGTGCTTGTCGCTGTCGGTCTGCACCAGCATCAGACCGGCGCTCTGCAGCACCGGGGCGAGTTCTTCGATCGGCATGGGGGCCGGGGCGGCCTTGGGCAACTCCAGCACGACATGCGCGGGCGCCGCGGGGGGCGGGGTCGGCTCGATGGCGCTGACGACCATCACCGGTGCGGGCTGCGGCTCGGCGGCGACGGCTTCGGTCAGTTCGGCCACGGCCTCGGCGCCTTCGACTTCGGCCTCGGCGCTCTCGGCAATGTCGCCGTTGTCGGCGCCCTCGCTGCCCGGTGCGCCTTCGCCACGCTCACTACCCCGGCCGCGACGACGGCGGCGACGGCGGCCGCGCTTCTCTTCGCTGCCTTCCGCGCCTTCGGTCGCGAGCACGGTTTCGCCGGGTTGTACTTCGCCTTCGGCGGCAGTCGGCGTCACCACGGGCACGACGGGCGCGCCGTTGTCCACCGCGGTGAGCGGCAGCGCCTCGGTCGTTGCGCCTGCGGCTTCGGCGGCCTCGCGCGGTGCGCGCTCGGGCTGGTCGCCACGGCGGCGGCGGTCGCGGCGCTCCTCGCGCGGCTTGTCTTGCTTGGCCTCGGTGGGGGCCAGGCCGAGGGGCTTTTGCGCTTCGGCTTCGGCCATCACCGCTTGTTGCGGACGCGGCTTGCGCTCGTCGCGCCGCTCATCGGTGCGACCGTCGCCAAGAACGGCGATATCGGCGTTGCCGACCGTTCGATGGTGTGGAATTCCGATCTCGTCGAAGCGCTCGAGTACGACAATCTGATCGCCCAGGCTGTCGTCAC
>JAJTHJ010000021.1 GCA_021298875.1 Burkholderiales bacterium
GCCGACCTGTACGACCCGCTGACGATGCCGGCCGCGCTGCTGCAAGCGCATCGCGCGCTCGATGCGGCGGTCGATGCCGCCTACGGCCGCAAGAGTTTCAAGAGCGACGCCGAGCGCGTGGCCTTTCTCTTCGAGCGCTACCGGCAACTGACTTCGCTGCTGCCGGCGGCCAAGCCGGCCGGAAAACGCAAGGCCGCGGCGCGCCCGCCCCGGCAAGTCCGCGCGGCGCGGGCTACGCCGCTTCCAGCTCCACGCGCACCTGCCGCCCGAGCGCGGTGGCGATGTTCACCAGCGCGTCGAGCGACAAGCGCGACACCCGCCCGCGCAGCAGGTCGTCGATGCGCGGCTGGGTGACGCCGCAGCGGCGCGCGGCTTCGGCCTGCGTCCAGCCGTGCGCGGCGACCGCGGCGGCGATCTGCTGCATCAACTCCGCGCGGGCAGGTCAGGTTGGCCGCCTGAGCCGGTGTGTCCGCGAGGGCGTCCCACACACGGGCGAAAGTCGCGGCCCGGCGTCGGGTCGCGCCGCGAGGTCGGGATTGCAGGGTTGCCACCGCGAAGACTCGTGGCCGATCAACGGCCGAACAACTCGCTGTGCGTCCCTGCGCGCGCAAAGATCACGCTGGCGTCGTTCGGTAGCTGGTAGATCAAGAGGAAGTCGCCACCGACGTGACACTCGCGGAAGTCTTGCCACGTGCCGCGCAGTTCGTGGTCGCGGTACGCCGGTGGCAGCGGCCCGTCGTTGGCGACGATCAAGAGCATGGTCTCCTTCAGCCGCCGCAAGTCGTACCGACCGGAGGCCGACAGGCGCTCCCAGTCCTTGAGAAACTGCTGGGTAAAGTCGCTGCGCCGCGGCGGATTAGCGCGCTTTGCGGCGGCGGGCTTGGGGGAGGGCATCGAACGGTTCCCGGGCCGTGCCGAAGCGCGCGCGCGACATGGCGCGCGCCTCCTTCATCGCCGCAATCGTCGTGGCGTTGGGCGCCTCGACCGGGAACGGCAGCCCGCGCTGTGCGACGACTTGCCGCAGAAACAGTCGGATGCCGTCGCTCAGGCTCAGCCCGCAGGCGCCCAGCACTGCGGCGGCATCCTCCTTGAGTTGCGGCTCGATGCGCGAGCGCACGGCAGTGGATTTGTGGGTGGACAGCATGCAGGGTGCTCGAAAACGGGGTGACGCCATTGTAGCTACGCGACGATCGCCGCTACGGCACCACCGCCAGAAACAAAAACGCCCCGAACAGCACCAGATGCACCGCCCCATGCAGCACGGTGGCGCGGCCGCCGGCGAGGGTGACGGTAGACACCAGCAGCGTGACGGCGAGCAGCATCATCTCCTTGGGCGGCAGGCCGAGCGACAGCGGCAGATCGAGCACCACGGCCAGCAGCCCGACCGCCGGCACCGTCAGGCCAATGGTGGCGAGCGCAGAGCCGAGCGCCAGATTGAGGCTCGTCTGCACCCGACCGGCCGCCGCCGCGCGCACGGCAGAGACAGTCTCCGGCATCAGTACCAGCAGCGCGATGGCGATGCCGACCACCGCCGGCGGTGCCCCCGCTGCGGCGACTGCCTCGCCGATCCACGGCGCCAGCGTTTTGGCCAGCCCGACCACGGCGATCAGGCAGACGATGAGCAGCCCAAGGCTCGCCAGCGCCGCCGGCCCCGACGGCGGCGCTGCGTGGGTGTTGGCGTTGGTGCGCTCCGCATCGACCGGCAGAAAGTAGTCGCGGTGGCGCACCGCTTGCACGAAGACGAACACCGCGTACAGCACCAGCGTCAGCGCACCGATGAAGCCGATCTGCGGATCGGAGTAGGTCGGCCCCCCGGTGGAGGTCGTGAAATTGGGCAGCACCAGCGCCAGTGCGGCGAGCGGGATCAGTACCGAGAGCGCCTGGCTGGCTGCTTCCACGCGGAAGGTGGACAGGCCGTGCCGCAGGCTGCCGACCACGAGGCACAGCCCGACCACGCCGGTGGCGACGATCATCACCGTGGCGTAGACGGTGTCGCGCGCCAGGGTCGGCGCATCCGGCCCGCCGGCCAGCATCAGCGAGCCGATCAGCGCCACCTCGATCACGGTGATGGCCAGCGCCAGCATCAGCGTGCCGAAGGGTTCGCCCACGCGCAGCGCGACGATCTCCGCGTGGTGCACGGCCGCGAACACCGCGCCCACCAACGCCGCGCCGATGGCCGCCACCCACAGCCCCGCCAGCGTGCTGCCCCAGGCCAGCGCCAGAGCGAGCGCGGCCAGTGCCGGCACGAGCCAGGTCCACCATGGGTTGCCGGTCGAATGGGTCATGCGCGAAGTCGTCGAGGCGAGGGGAGGTCCAAGCGAGACAGTAGCCGATACGCCGCGATGCATGACACTATCGCGATTCCGCATCCGCTCCCGCGTACCGATGATCCCGCGCTTGTCGTTGCCCGTTCTGCTCGAGCTGCGCGGCGCGGCCCCCGCGCGGGCGGCACGAGTTAGCTGGCCAGCTGCACGCTACGCGACGTCGAGCGCAGCGCGCGCGGCTGGACGGCAGCGCTGATCGCGGTGTCCTACGATCCGGTGTCGATGGCCGCACCGGCTGCCGCGCGACGGCGGCCGGAGCGGCAGCGCGCGCTGCCGACCGGCTATGCGATCCGAAGGAGCGCGCGATGGCCCAAGCGCAATGGACGGCGGTCGACCATTACTTTGCCGGTTGGCTGCTGCCGCCGGACGAGGTGCTCGATGCCGCGCTCGCCGCAGATCGCGGTGTCGCCGGCGCAATGGCGTTTGCTCAACCTGCTGGCGCGCTTCGGGCAGGCGCGGCGGATTCTGGAGGTCGGCACGCTGATCGTCTCCAACCACGTAGTACGCAAGGGCGCGGTGGCCGACGCCGCGAGCACGGACGCCAATGTGCGAGGCGTGCGGCGCTATCTGGAACTGGTCGCCGCCGAGCCGCGCGTGCAGGCCGCCGGCGTGCAGACGGTGGGGCTGAAAGGCTACGACGGCTTTTGCATCGCGCTGGTGGTGGCGTAACCACGGCCGCACGCGGCGTGCGCTTCGATCGGGCCGAACTCGGTCGCCGGCGGCGCCATCGTCTGCACCGCGAAGCCGGCCGCCGCGAGCAATGCCGCGAGGGGGCGCAGTGGCTGATCGAAGCGCACTTCGCCGCCGGCGCCGCTAGACTTCCCGCCCACCGCGGTGCGCGTGCCGCGCCGCTCTTCCACGCTCAACCAAGGACGACCGATGCAAGGCGACCCGCAAGCCATCGCGCACTTAAACGCGCAACTCAAGAACGAACTGACGGCGATCGACCAGTACTTCCTGCACGCCCGGCTGCTGCGGCACTGGGGCTACGAAAGACTCGGCAAGCACGAGTACGACGAGTCGATCAGCGAGATGAAGCATGCCGACCGGCTGGTCGAACGCATTCTGATGCTCGACGGCCTGCCCAACTTTCAGAACATCGGCAAGATCGCGATCGGGCAGGACGTGCCCGAAGTGTTGCGCGCCGATCTGGCGTTGGAGCGCGGCGCGCAACAGACGATCAAGGACGGCATGGCCCACTGCGAAAGCGTGCGCGACTACGTCTCGCGCGATCTGCTGGGCAAGATCCTCGACGACACCGAGGAGCACATCGACTGGCTGGAAACGCAGCTCGGGCTGATCGAAGCGGTCGGCCTGCAAAACTATCTGCAGTCGCAGATGGGCGGCGCTCCGCACGGCTGAACGCGGCGAAGGTCGTCGATCTGCATTCCGCCGCCGCCGGTCGTTTGCGCCGCGGCGTCCGCCGGACGCGATTCGCAGCCTGTTTCGGGCGGCCCCGGCGCTGCCGTCGCGCCGGCAGTCCTTGATCCACAACACGTAAGATGTTTTCCACGTATTGCATACTCGGCCCGCCGTGCCAGCCGCAGTGCTTTCCAATCGCTCGCCCGCGACGCGCGGCGCCACCGTCGAGGTCGAGGCGCTGACTTGCCGCTACGGGCGGCACAGCGCGGTCGAAAACGTCTCGTTCTCGATCGCCGCCGGTGAGCGGGTCGCGCTCATCGGCGGCAACGGCTCGGGCAAGAGCACCGTGCTGCGCAGCTTGCTCGGCCTGCATCGGCCGCAGTCGGGCCGGATGATCTTCGACGGCCAGCCCGCCGGCGACTGGATCGCCCGGCGCCGCCGCGTGGCCTGGGTGCCGCAGTTTCACCACGGCGGCCTGTTTCCGCTGCGGGTGGACGAGCTGGTTGGATCGACCGCGCGGCACGCCACGGTGCCGAGGGCGCTGGCCCAGTTCGCGCTCGACGGCATGCAGGCGCGCCTGACGGCGGAACTGTCCGGCGGCCAGCGCCAGCGCGCTTATCTGGCGCGGGCCTGGGCGGCAATCGAGGACGGCGCCACGCTGCTGCTGGCCGATGAGCCGACCGCCTCGCTCGACTTCGACAGCCGGGATCGGGTCGCCGCCTGGATCGCACAACTGCCGGTCGGCGCGCTGGTGGTCACGCACGATACCGCGCTGGCAGCGTGCTGCGACCGGGTGCTGGAGATGGCCGCCGGCCGTCTGCGCGAGGCGCGGCGATGAACGATCTGCCGGCCTTGCTGGCGCTGCCGCCGGTGCAGCGCGGCCTCGCGGCGACGCTTATCGCCGGCGCCGCGCTGCCGGTTGCGGGCCTGTGGCTGCTGGGGCTGAACCTGATCCCGTTCCGCTTCGCGATCATGCACGTCGCGCTGCTGGGTATCGCGCTGGCGCTGCTTGCCGGCCTGCCGCCGCTGGCGGTCGCCGTCGCGCTGTGTGCGCTGGCCGGCGCCGCGCTGACGCCGTTCGCCGCGCGGCCCGACGGTCTGGCCGGGCCGATCGGCCTGCTGATGACGGTGGCCATCGCGCTCGCGCTGCTGGCCCTCGCGGTGGCGGGCGTCAACGCCAATGCGGCGTTCGAACTGCTGTGGGGTTCGGTGCTGGCGGTCGGTCGCGCCGACCTGGGCTTGCTTGCCGTGGTCGCCGCCGCGCTGCTCGGCTGCCAGTGGTTATGGCGCCGTCCGCTGCGCCTGCTGCTGCACGACCGCGACCTGGCGCTGTGCTCGGGGGTGCCGGCGCAGGCGCTGACGCTGGCGCTGCTGGTACTGGCCGCGGTGTCGATCGCCGCGGCGATCCGGCTGACCGGCGCGCTGCTGGTGGACGCGGTCACGCTGCTGCCGGCGATCGCCGCGCGCAATCTGGGACGCTCGCTCGATGAGATGACCCTCTGGGCGATCGGCCTCGGGCTGACCGGCAGCCTGATCGGGTTCGCGATCGTGCTGGCCGCCGACCTGCCGCCCGGCCCGGTGGCGATTCTGACCATGTCGGCCATCGTGCTGGCGAGTTACGCGTTCGGGGGACGACGATGAGACGCTGGCTGCTGCCGGTGCTGCTGTGGGCGCTCGCCGCGCCGGCTGGGGCGGGCGTGGTGGCGTCCACGCCCTGGGTCGGCGCACTGGCGCAGGCCGCCGGCGCGCCGCAGGTGACCGTTATCGCGCCGGCCTCGCTCGTCCATCCGCCCGACTACGACCCGCGGCCGTCGGATCTGCTGGCGGTCGCCGGCGCCTCGCACGTGCTGTCCGGCGGCTACGAGGGCTTCGCCGCGCGGCTGGCCGACGCCGCCGGCAGCCAGGCCGTCGTACTCACCGTCCGCACCAGCTACGAGCCGGCGGTGCTGGAGGCCGAGCTGCTGCGGCTGGGCGCGCAGTTCGGCACCCTGCCGGCGGCGCAGCGCAGCGTGGAGCAACTGCGCGCGCAGTGGGACGTGGCGCGCCGCGCACTCGCTGCCGCGCAAGTCGGGCAACCGGCGCCGCGGGTCGCCGTGCATCGCTTCATGCAGCCTTGGGTCGCGCTGCTCGGCGTGGCGCCAGTGGCGGTGTACGGCCCCGGCCCGTTGTCGCCGGCGCAACTGGGCCGGCTGGCGGCGCTGCGGCCGACGCTGGTGCTGGACAACGCGCACGACCCGCAGGGTGCGCCCCTGGCCGAGGCGAGCGGCGCCCGGCTGCTGCGGCTCGTCAACTTCCCGTCGCCCGAGCAGGATTTGGCGGACGTGATCCGCGCCAACACCGCCCGCTTGCAGCAGGCGTTCGACCGATGACGGCGCGCGACCCGGCGGCGATCCGCGCCTTCTTCGGTCCGCGCGCGGCCGACTGGGAGGCGCGTACCGCCGTCGATCTGCTGCAGATCGAGCGGGCGGTGGCGGACTGCGCGCTGCCGGCCGGCGCCCGCGTGCTCGACGTGGGCTGCGGCACCGGGCGCGCGGTGCCGGCGCTGCGCGCGGCGGTCGGCGCCGCGGGCCAGGTGCTGGCGCTGGACCTGACCCCGGAGATGCTGCACGCGGCGCTGGCGGCGGGGCGCGGCGCGCTGGCGCAGTTCGTGGTGGCCGACGTGCACCGGCTGCCGCTCGCGGCCGGCAGCGTCGATGCGATCCACGCGCAGGGCATCCTGCCGCATCTGGCCGACCCGGCCGCGGCGCTGCACGACTGGGCGCGGGTGGCGCGGCCCCGCGCCGGACTGGCCGTGTTCCACGCGATCGGCCGGGTGGCGCTGGCCGCGATCCACCGCCGCACGCCGTCGGACGACGACGTACTGGCCGCCGGGCGCCTGGCGGCGCTGCTGGCGGCGACCGGCTGGCGGCTGGAGTCGATCGACGACGCGCCCGAGCGTTATCTGGCGCGGGCGCGGCGCTGCGCCTGAGCGCGAGCGCCGTCAGAACCGCAGGTTGACGCCGACCAGCACCGAGGTGCCCGGCATTGGGTAGCCGGGCCGGTACTCGTACTCCGCGTTGGTGAGGTTGTCGAGAGCGACGAAGACCTCGCTGCTGCGGCCGAAGTCCGGCGGCAGGGTGTAGAACAGCCGGCCGTTGAGCAGGAAGCTGGCGCCGACCTGCTCCGTGTTGGCCGCGGTCGAGGCGCGGCCGCGCGACAGCACGTACATCGACGAGCGGTATTCGGCGTCCAAGCTGTAGCGCAGCGGCCCCCAGCCGCCCGACAGGCCCGCGACGTAGGAGGCGTCGGGCAGATAGGGCAGATCGGCCGGCGTGCCGTTCAGCCAGGTGGCGCCCAGGAAGACGGACGCCGCCGGCGAAAACTCGTAACGCAGCGTCGCTTCGACGCCGTCGGTATCCTGGCTGCCGCGGTTGGTATAGGTCGGCGGCGGCGGTGGCGGCGGCTCGAAC
>JAJTHJ010000225.1 GCA_021298875.1 Burkholderiales bacterium
CCCCCGCTTCTCCCCGCCCGCATAGTCAACGAGTACGTCTACTGCCCGCGGCTGGCTTACCTGGAGTGGGCGCAGGGCGAGTGGGCGGACAGTGCCGACACCATCGACGGGCGCCACGTACACCGCCGGGTCGACCGGCGCGGCGGCCGCATCGATCTGCCGTCCGAACAGGAGAAGCCGGATGCGCCAGTGCATGCCCGCTCGGTGGAATTGGGTAGCGAGCGGCTCGGCCTCATCGCGCGGATCGATCTCGTCGAAGGCACGGGGCTGGACGTAACGCCGGTGGACACCAAGCGCGGCCGGCGCCCGCACGTAGCGCAGGGTGTGTACGAGCCGGAGCGCGTGCAGCTTGCGGTGCAGGCGCTGTTGCTCGAAGAGCATGGCTTTCGCGTGGCTCAAGGCGTCATCTACTACGCGGCGAGCCGCGAGCGCGTGCCGGTGCCGATCGATGCTCCGCTGCGCGAGCGTGCGCTGCGCGCCGCCGCCGACCTGCGCGCCGCGCTCGCCGCGGAGGCCGCGCCCGAGCCACTGGTGGACAGCCCCAAGTGCCCGCGCTGCTCGCTGGTCGGTATCTGCCTGCCGGACGAACTGAACTTTCTGCGCGCACCAGCCGCGCCGCCGCGCCCGCTGGCGGTGGCCGACGACGACCGTCGCCCGCTGCACGTGCAGGCGCAGTTCGCCAAAGTGGCCAAAGACGGCGAGACCCTGGAGGTGAGCATCGACGACGCGCCGCCCCAGCGCGTGCGGCTGGCCGAAGTCTCGCAACTCGCACTGTTTGGCAACGTGTACCTGACCACGCCGGCGCTGCACGAGCTGATGCGGCGCTCGATCCCCGTTTCATGGCACGGCCGCGGCGGCTGGTTTCTCGGCCATACGGTCGGTACCGGCCACCACAACGTGGCCGTACGCACGGCGCAGTACCGCGCCAGCTTCGACGACGCCCGCTGCCTCGCCATCGCGCGGGGCCTGGTCGCCGCCAAGGTGCAGAACAGTCGCACGCTGCTGCGACGCAACTGGAAGGACGGCGCCATTCCGCCCGACGTGCTGACGGGCTTCCGCCAGGACTTTGCGGCGGCCGCCCGCGCACGCGACCTTGGCACGCTGCTCGGCGTCGAGGGCAACGCGGCGGCCCGTTACTTCGCCCACTTCGGCCGCATGCTGGGCGACGCGGCGAGCGCCGCCGGCTTCGACTTCGGCGCGCGCAACCGCCGGCCGCCGCGCGACCCGGTCAACGCGCTGCTGTCCTTTGCCTATGCGTTGCTTACGCGCAGCTTGACCGTGGCCTTGTCGGCGGTCGGGCTCGACCCGTATCGCGGCTTCTGTCACCAGCCGCGCTTTGGCCGGCCCGCGCTCGCGCTGGACCTGATGGAGCCGTTCCGCCCGCTGCTGGCGGACTCTGCCGTGCTCACCGCGTTGAACAACGGTGAAGTCGGCGCCGGCGACTTCGTTCGCGCCGCGGGCGCAGTCGCGCTGACCGAGCGCGGCCGCCGCAGCTTCATCGCGGTGTTCGAGCGGCGCATGGAACAGCGCGTGACCCACCCGCTGTTCGGCTACGAGCTGACCTACCGCCGCCTGCTGGAAGTGCAATGCCGCCTGTTCGGTCGTTACCTGTTGGGCGAACTCGACCGCTACCCGCACTTTGTCACGCGCTGAGGCGGCGGCATGGCGGAGCGGCTCTATCTCGTCGCCTACGACATCCGCTCGGCGCGGCGCTGGCGGCGGCTGTACCGCCTGCTGCAGGGTTACGGCAGTTGGGTGCAACTGTCCGTCTTCCAGTGCCGCCTGTCCCCGCAACGGCACGCGGAGCTGAGCGGCGCGATGGACACGCTGATCGATCACCGCGAAGACCAGGTATTGCTGGTCGATCTCGGCCCGGTGGAGACGGCGCAGGTCAAGTTCGCGAGCTTTGGCCGCCGGTATCGCGAGGCGGAAGTCAATCCGGTTGTGCTTTGAACTGCCGTGGCGATGCGAGCGCGCCGGGCGTGGCGGCCAGCGCCTGGGCGCTCGCGCTAGTGCAAGCCCTTGTGGCAACGGAGAAAACCGGCTTCTTGCCGAGTGGCGTCGCGCCGCTTGCCGGTGCTGCGCGGCGTGATCGCCGAGGCGCTCGCAAAGCAGCCCTGGCAACCGCTCCGCTGTAGGATTGCGCGGGTGGCGGTTTTCCGCAGCGACACGCTGCGGCCTCATGGAAGCACAATCTGAGCGCCACGGCGCGCCGAGTGATCCCGGGTTTTCCGCAGCGACACGCTGCGGCCTCATGGAAGCACCGAGGACCAGCTACGCGCCGCCGTGGCCGCAGAGGTTTTCCGCAGCGACACGCTGCGGCCTCATGGAAGCAACCCCCACCACGGAGTAAACCCACCATGTTCGATGGTTTTCCGCAGCGACACGCTGCGGCCTCATGGAAGCCCTGACATCAGCGAGCTTGATCGCACGGTCGGCCGCGTTTTCCGCAGCGACACGCTGCGGCCTCATGGAAGCCAGCAGGTGCGACATGAGCCGCGCCTTCGCCTCCATGTTTTCCGCAGCGACACGCTGCGGCCTCATGGAAGCGTGAACAACGCCAAGCGCGGCCAGACCGCGAGCCTGGCGTTTTCCGCAGCGACACGCTGCGGCCTCATGGAAGCGGTTAGCCCGGAGTAGACCCGCAGCCCGTCCGCGCCGTTTTCCGCAGCGACACGCTGCGGCCTCATGGAAGCGAGTAAACCTCCATGCGGTCTCTGATATTGGCGCGCAACGTTTTCCGCAGCGACACGCTGCGGCCTCATGGAAGCAGTTACACGACGAC
>JAJTHJ010000296.1 GCA_021298875.1 Burkholderiales bacterium
CTTGCCGCCCTGCATCCGCGCGGGAGGCGCTACAGCCTCGCGGATCGCACGACGTTTCGATCCTCGGGCAAGGTTGACGATGACTTGCTTCGGATCGCGTTCGCGTTCGGGGTCGGTCGGAATCCTCGACACCGCGACTCCGAGGAACGCCGCAAGGGCATGGCGATCGGCGAGCAGCCAGCTTTCAATCATGCGCTCGGCCACACGAAGCAGGAATCCCGTCGCGGGCGGGCCGCCCAGTTTGTTTGCGAGCAATCCGGGCGCGCACTCGGCGCCTTCCAGGTCCACCAATCCAAACAATGGGCCAATCTCCCTCGCGGACCGATTGAAGCGCCGGGCGTCCTTCCAGAAGCTTGGCCCTCCGCGGCAGTTCTTGATTTCCGGTATCGGCAAGCCGGAGCTCTCAAACAGACAGCGGGTGACAGCGACCTCCAGATCGCCTTCGACCACCGCAAGTCGGCAGAACCCCGCCATCAAAGACCTTCGGTAGCGAATAGCACAATCTGTTCGGGACGTGTCTTGGGCATGACAACGTCGGCCGCGGTGAGGCCGGCGTTCATGGCGCTCGCAATGTCCGCGAGAGCCGCTCCAAGGATGACCTCCGACCCCTCCTCGACCGGGCGCACCAGCAGAACTTCGCTGGCCGCGATGCCGGGGTCGCTCATCATGTCGTCACTGTGCGTCGAAATGATTGCCTGCCGTCCTGCCGCGCGCCGCTGGGCGCGGGCGATGAATGGCGGCAGCTGCCGCACGATCGCGGAGTGCAGCGACAGTTCGGGTTCTTCCAGTAGTAGCGGGCCGGCCTTCTCCTGCAGCATCCATAGCAAACCGATCAGCCTCAGCGTGCCATCGGAAAACTGCGTTTCGTCCTGCGTCGCCTTCTGGCCGCGCCAATGCTCGAACTTGGCTGCGAGGTGGGGCAGGCCGTGTCGGTCTACCGTCAACTGCAGGTCGGATAGCTTCGGTACCGCGATCTTCAGCAGTTCTTCGATGCGCTTCAGCCGTGCCTCTTTGGAGCGCGCCGGCGTGTTGCGCACGCGATCGAGCAGATCGCGTCCGAACGGGTCGGGACCGAGCGCGTCCTCGCGCGGCTTTTGTACCTCACGGATCAATTGCGGCACGAGATGCAGATAGCGCACCGTGCCGAAGAACTCCCACAGTTCGCGAAACTTCTGGTTCTGTGTTACCTGCTGCAGCGCCGTCTGCCTGAGCCGCTCGGGGTCGTCGTGATCTGCCGTATCCGGACGGGAGAGGACGGTTTCGATGTGCGTCCCCTCGGCGCCGAGGAGTTGCACCGTCTCGCGCCGAACCTCGGGCATGAAGTCGTCCTTGCCGCGTCTGTCGAACTCGAGTTGGTAGCGCCAACCGCCGCTTGCGTTGGTGACTTCGACATCGACTTCGATCGCCGGCGTTTTGCGCGCATGCAAAGACCGCAGTCTCGAAATACCTCCACGATCCTTCACTGCCGCGGCCAGCCCGCCGCCATCGAGCGTCAGATCGCGAAGAAACCGAAATACGTCGAGGAGATTCGACTTACCGACGGCGTTGGGTCCGACCACGAAGACGCGCCGCTCGAGCGCGACGTCGACCGCTCGGAAGTTGCGCCAATTTCTGAGCCGCAGCCGGGAGAAGCGAACTGCATCATCCATCGAAGAGTCTCCGGAAGCGACTTGGCGCGGTGGCGCCAAGCGAACGCAAGAACCGCATTCTAGAGAGGCGACCGGTAAAATCTGGAATCCAAGGAAGCCTCGTGTCCGATCTCTCCCTCGCACGCCGGCAGATCGCGCTGCTCGTCGTCTGTCAGGCGCTGCTGTACGTCAACAACGTCACGCTGATCGCGGTCAACGGTCTGGCCGGGCTGGCGCTCGCACCCACGCCGCTGCTGGCCACGCTGCCGGTGACGACCTACATCGTCGGCGCGGCGCTGACCACGGTACCGGCGTCGCTTGCCATGGCGCGCTGGGGCCGGCGCGCGGGCTTCGTCTTCGGCACGCTGATGGGCTTTGCCGGCACCGCGACCGCCACCGCGGGCGTGCTGCTCGGCAACTTCGCGCTGCTGTGCGCGGGCACCTTTGTCGTCGGGCTGTACAACGCCTTTGCCCAGTACATGCGCTCTGCCGCCGCCGACGTGGCCGATGCCTACGCGCCGCAGTGGAAGGAAAAGGCCATCTCGCTGGTGCTGGCCGGGGGGCTCGCCGGCGGCATCGTCGGGCCGGAACTGTCCAAGGTCACGCGCGAGTGGCTGCCGACGCAGTTTGCCGGCACCTACATCGCGCTGTCCTGCGGGGCACTGCTGGCCTGCTTCATCGTGAGCCGCCTGGCGATTCCGCACATGAAAGCGGCGGCGCAGGGCGCGGCGCGGCCGCTGCGCGAAATCGCCGCGCAGCCGACCTACGTAGTCGCGGTGCTGGTCGGTGCGATCAGCTACGGCGCGATGAATCTCTTGATGACCGCCACGCCGCTGGCGATGAAGGTCTGCGGCTTCGGCTACCCGGACGCGGCGGACGTGATCAAGTGGCACGTGATCGCGATGTTCGCGCCGGGCTTTTTCACCGGCGGCTGGGTCAAGCGCTGGGGCGCGCCGTGCGTGATGCTGGCCGGCTGCGCGCTGATGTTCGTAACCATCGCGGTGGCGCACGCGGGGCTGACCTACTGGCACTTCTGGATCGCGTTGGTGCTGCTGGGGCTGGGCTGGAACCTGATGTTCACCGGTGCCACCACGCTGCTCACCACCACCTACCGTCCGGCGGAAAAGGCCAAGGCGCAGGGCATCAACGATCTGGTGGTGTTCCTGACGATGGTGACTTCGTCGGCGGCCTCCGGCGCGCTCGTGTCCAGCACCGGCTGGCTGGATCTGAATCTCTTTTCGCTGCCGGCTGTGGCACTGGCGACGGTGGCGGTGCTTTATCTGCTTTTGCGCAGGCCGGCCGGCCGCGCCGCGGTGGCGTGATGCCGCGGCTCGTCTTCGGCCGCGACGCAGCGGTGGCGCGCACGCGCCGCGCCGCTTTCCGCGACGGCTTGCGCGCCGTGCTGCCCGCCACCGTCGCCACCGGCCCGTGGGGACTCGTCACCGGCGTGGCGATGGTCAAGGTGGGGCTGACGCCCTGGGAAGCGCTCGGCATGACGCTGCTGGTGTTTGCCGGCAGCGCGCAACTGGCGGCGCTGCCCTTGATCGCAGCGGGTGCACCCGTGTGGGTGATCCTGCTGACCGCCACCGTGGTCAACCTGCGCTTCGTAATTTTCTCGGCCGGGCTTTACCCGTACTTCAAGCGCTTCCCGCTCGCCAAGCGGCTGCTGCTCGGCTACGTAACGAGCGACGTCGGCTTCGCGATCAGCTTGCAACGCTGGACCGCGCAGGAGCGCAACGACCCCACCACGCCGCGCGGCAGCACCGAGCAGGTGTGGTTCTTCCTCGGCATCGCCGCCGGCAACTGGCTGGCGTGGCAGAGCATGTCGATCGTCGGCATCTTCGTCGGCGCGCAGGTTCCAGGGAGTTGGGGGCTGGACTACGCGGCGATCCTGGCCCTCGTTGCGCTGACGGTGCCGATGGTCGCCAGCCGCCCGGCGCTGGTGGGCGCGGCGACCTCCGGCGTGGTCGCGGTCGCCGCCGCCGGCTTGCCGCTAAAGCTCGGTCTGGTCGCAGCGGTGCTGGCCGGCATCGCCGCGGCGATGGCCGCCGACATCGCTGGCGAGCGCGTCAAGGGCCGAGCATGAGCACGCTCGAAAT
This sequence comes from Burkholderiales bacterium, assembly GCA_021298875.1. Classification (GTDB taxonomy): domain Bacteria; phylum Pseudomonadota; class Gammaproteobacteria; order Burkholderiales; family Burkholderiaceae_F; genus JAJTHJ01. The sequence goes on from JAJTHJ010000296.1 coordinate 3,728, forward strand.
CTGGCTCGCGATCTTCGGCCTGACGGCGGTCACCGTGGTCACGCGCTCGTTCTTCCTCGTGCTGGGCGACCACGTGCCGCTGCCGGAGCGCGTGCAGCACGCGCTGCGCTACGCACCGGCCTGCGCGCTGACCGCGCTGATCGCGCCCGAGGTGCTGATGGTCAAGGGCGGCGGCCTGGTCGCGTGGAACGACCCCAAGCTCATCGCCGCCGCGGTGGCGGTCGGCGCGATGCTCGCCACCCGCAGCATGCTGGCGACGATGGCCATCGGCATGGCCGTGTTCACGGCGCTGCGGTTGTGGGGGTAGGCACCCAGAGCCGCAGCAGCAGCAAGGCCGCGACCGCGCACCCCGCCCCGAACGCAAACGCCACCCACGCCCCCGCGCCCTGCCACAGCCAGCCGAACAGCGCCGACGCCGGAAACAGCAGCGCGCCGTTGGTCAGGTTGAACCAGCCGTAGGCGGCGCCGAGCCGCTCGGCCGGCACGAGGTCGGCGACCAGGGCGCGCTCCGCGCCTTCGGTGGCGGCGAGGTACAGGCCAAAGAGCACCGCCAGCGGCCAGTACCAGAACGAGCTCGCCACCGCGCTCATCGCCAGATAGATCAGCGCGTACAGCACCCAGCCGGCGGCGATCAGGCGAAAGCGCCCCACGCGGTCGGACAGGTGCGACAGCGGCGCCGCGCCCAGCGTGGCGGTGCCCGAGCACAGCGCCCACCACAGCGCGACCTGCGTGGGCGTGAGGCCCAGTTCCGTGCCCCGCAGCAGCAAAAAGGCATTGCTCGAATTGCCGAGCGCGAACACCGCGACCACCAGCAGGTAACGGCGGAACGGCTTGGGCAGCGCGCGCAGATTCCACTCGAAGCGCGGCTTGGCAGCCACTGCCGCCGGCGCCGGCTCGCGCAGCGCGAGCGCCAGCAGCACGCACAGCGCGCCGGGTACCGCGGCCCACAGCAGGATGTCGCGGATCGGCACCTGCGCGGCAAGTAGCGCCGCGGCCAGCAGCGGGCCGATCACCGCGCCGGCGTTGTCGCCGGCCCGATGCAGGCCGAAGGCCAGCCCGCGCCGCTCCGCCGGCACGGAGGCGGCCAGCAGTGCATCGCGCGGGCTGGAGCGCAGCCCCTTGCCGATGCGGTCCATCACCCGCAGCGCCAGCAGCGCGGGCCAGAGAGTGACGAAGGCGATCAACGGCCGCGCGATTGCCGCCAGGCTGTAGCCCGCGACCACGAAGGGCTTGGCGCGGCGCGAACGGTCGTACCAGACGCCGGAGACAAGCTTGAGCAAAGCGGAGGTCGCCTCGGCCGCGCCCTCGATCACGCCCAGCGCGCGCGGGCCGGCGGCGAGCACAGTGGCCAGATACAGCGGGATCAGCGGATAGACGAGTTCGCTCGCCGCGTCGTTGAGCAGGCTGATGGCGGCGAGGAGCCAGACGGTCGTGGGGAGGGACTTCATCGTGATCCGTGATCCGTTGTCCGTGATCCGTGAGTCGCGTGCCAAGAACGGATCACCGATCACGGATCACCGATCACCGATCACGGCGGCCCACAGCGCCCGCACCGCTGCTGCCTCGCGCGCCACCTGCTCCGGCGCCACCCGCGCGTACTCCGCGCCATTCAACCGCAGCTTGTGCTGCAACGCGCGGAAGCTGCGATACGCATCGGCCACCTCGCCGGCGAGCGTCGCATCGATCAAGCCGAGTTCGCCGGCAATCCGCAGCAGTGCGATGTTGCCCAGGTTGCCGAGCAGGCTCGGCTGGGCATGCGCGTGCGCCAGCACCAGAAACTGCACGATGAACTCGATATCGACCATCCCGCCGCGGTCGTGCTTGAGATCGAAGAGTGCGCTGCGGTTTGGATGTCCCGCGGTCATCTTGCGGCGCATCTGAAGCACGTCGGCACGGAGCTTCTCCAGGTCGCGCGGGCGCGCCAACACCTCACAGCGCAATTGCTCGAAGCGCGCGCCCAGCGCGGCGTCGCCGGCGCAGAAGCGCGCACGCGTCAGCGCCTGATGCTCCCAGGTCCAAGCGCCGTGCCCGTCGTCGTTGCGCTGATAGCGCTCGAATGCGTCCCAGGGCACGACCATCAGGCCGGAGTCGCCGTTGGGCCGCAGCCGCAGGTCGACGTCGAACAGATGCCCACTCGAAGTCTGCGTGGACAACCACAGCATCAGCCGCCGCGCGAGTGTGGTGTAGGTCTCGGCAGCGTCCGCGTGCGGGTCGTCGTAGACGAACACGAGGTCCAGATCGGAGGCATAACCGAGTTCCTTGCCGCCCAGCTTGCCGTAGCCGAGGATCGCAAAGCGGCACTCGGCTGCGTGCCTGCGCGGCAGCGTCGCCCACACCTGTTCGAGCACTACGGCGAGCGTGGCGTCGGCCAGTGCTGAGAGGTGATCGGCCAGCCGCTCGACCGTCAAGCGACCGTCAAGATCGGCCACCAACAGGCGGAAGACCTCGGCATGGTGCTCGTCGCGCAGCAGGTTCATCTGCCGCTCGGGGTCGTCGGCATGCGCGGCCAGATGCGACCGCACTTCGGCGCGCCAGTGCGACCAGTCGACCGGGCTGGCGTTGGTGAGCTCCACCAGCCGCTCATCGAGCAGTTCGTCGAGCAGCAGCGGGTGGCGCGCCAGATAGTCGGCCGCCCAGCGGCTCGCGGCCAGCAAACGCAGCACGCGCGCAAACGCCTGCGGGTACTGCGTGAGCAGGGCCACGTAGGTGCTGCGGCCGGCGATCACCTCGATCAGTTGCGCAAAACGACCGAGGGCTTCGTCGGGCGGCGCGGCCCACTGCTCGCGCGCGAGCACGGCGGCCGCGCGCAGCAGCAGGCGCTCGATGGCACCGCGCACGGACTCGCTCGCCACCTGCACGCGGCGCGAGGCGAGCGCACCGCGCACGCGCGCGGCGGTGGCGTCAGCATCGGCGTAGCCGAGCGCCGCTAGCCGTGTGGCGAGTTCGCCGTTGACGCCAGCGGGCAGCTCGGCGGCGGGCACCGCATCGCCCTCCCCATGCACCGGCTCGATGAACGCCGCGTCGAAAGCGCCAGCCACGAACTCGCGGGTCGCCCGCAACTGCTGTTCGAGCGTCGCCACCGACGGCAAGCGCAGCAGCCGCGCGATCCGTTCGCGCTCTTCGGGCTGCGGCGGAAAGAGGTGCGTCTGTGCATCGTCCACGTACTGCAACGCGTGCTCCAGCCGACGCAGAAAATCGTAGGCCGCGGCCAGTTGCTCGGCGATCGCCGCCGACATTGCGCCCGCCTGCGCCAGGCGCTCCAGCGCGCCGAGCGTGGAGCGCTCGCGCAGCCGCGCATCGCGTCCGCCGCGCACCACTTGCAGCGCCTGCACGATGAATTCGATCTCACGAATACCGCCGCGGCCGAGCTTGACGTTGTCCTCGTGCGCATCCGAGCCGCCGGCGCGGCGCGCGCTCTTGCGCGTGGTCTCGGCGCGGATCTGCGCGTGCAGCTCGCGCAGCGCGGCGATGGCGTTGAAGTCCAGGTACTTGCGGTAGACGAACGGTCGCACGCAGTCGTCCAGCGCGCGGCACTGCGCGGCAAACTGCGGCGCACCCGCAAACACGGGCGCCGAGATCACCCGGCCCTTCAGCCACGCAAAGCGCTCCCACTCGCGCCCCTGGCGCAGGAAGTATTCCTCCAGCATCGCGGTGGAGACCGCCAGCGGCCCCGCGTCGCCATTGGGCCGCAGCCGCATGTCGATGCGGAAGACGAAGCCTTCGGCGGTCGGCTCCGACAACGCGCCGATCAGCCGGCGGCCGAGCCGCTCGAAGAACTCGTGGTTGGTGATCGGTCGCGCGGCATCGACATAAGGCGGCAGCGGATGCGTTTCGCCATCTTCGTCGTAGACGAGGATCAGATCGAGGTCGGAGGAGACGTTCAACTCCCCGCCCCCGCCCTTGCCCATCGCCACCACCAGCAGGTCTTGCGGCACGCCGGAGTCCGAGCAGGGCACAGCATGGACGGCAGCGAGTTCCGCCGCGTGCGCGGCGAGCAGGCGCTGTACGGCAAGCTCAGCCAGCGCGGTGACCGCACCGACCACTTCGGCGAGCGGCGCCACGCCCGCGGCGTCGCGGGCGACCAAGCCCAACATCAACCGCCGCCGCAGCCGGCGCAGGGCGACGGCCAGGCCAGCGGCATCGGCGCCACTGCGGGCCAGTTCCGCTTGCAGCCCGACGGCCAGCCGTGCCGCGTCCCACGGTGCGTCGGCAAGGGCGCCCAGCGTCGCCAGCGGCGCCGCCTCACAGGCCAGCGCGCGTGCCACAAAACGCGACTGCGCCAGCGCGAGCGCGCAGCCCCGCGCCAAGGCGTCGGCGGTTACGGAAACGGACAAGCGGCTCCCCGGTGCTGTGATAGTCTGACTCGCCCATTGGTCGGGCGCCTTGGTCTACTCATTCTAGGAGGAGCGCTTCGACCGTTGAGGCCTCGCCGCTCCCGCCCCCGCAGTGACTCGCCCCGAGACTCCATCGGCTTCGGCCACCGAGCGCCTGCACCGGCTCGAACAGGAAGTCGAGACGGCGGTCGGCCACGCGGTCGCTGCCACCGAAGCCTCGCTGGCCCGCCGTTTCGGCGCCGGTTGCGTGCGTGCGCTGCGCGCCGCACTCAAGGTGGTCGGCATCGCGGCGCTGATCTTCTACTTCGTCTTCGGTCTGTCGCTGCTGGCGGCGCGCTACTGGCTGCTGCCGCGCATCGACCAGGCACGGCCCTGGATCGAGGCGCGCGCCAGCGCGCTGCTGGCTACCGACGTGCGGATCGGCCGCATCGAGGCCAGCTGGCGCGGCATCGACCCGGTGCTGCGCCTGGCGGACGTGCGCCTGCTCGGCCCGTCGGGCGAGATCAACCTCGCGCTGCCGCGCGTCGACGCGACCATCTCCTGGGCCACCGCCCCGCTGCTGTGGATCCGCTTCCAGTCGCTGGCCTTCGAGGCGCCCGAACTGGACGTGCGGCGCCTGGCCGACGGGCGCTACCAAGTGGCCGGCTACACGCTCGACCCGCGCGCCGAGGGCGGCGGCGGCGCGCTCGACTGGCTGCTGTCGCAGCGGCAGATCGAGATCCGTCACGCCCGCTTGCGCTACACGGACGAGTCGCGTCCAGGGGCCGAGCGCGAGGTGCTGTTCGACGAGTTCGACTTCGAGCTGCGCAACGGGCTGGCTACCCACCGCTTCGCCCTGCGCGGGCGGCCGCCGCCAGCCTGGGCCGGGCCGCTCGATGTGCGCGGCGACTTCACCCAGCCGCTGCTGGCGCGGCCGTCGCAACTGGCGCAGTGGCGCGGGCGGCTCTTCGTGCAGACCGACTTCATCGATCTGGCGCGGGTCGCCGCCTTTCTGCGGCTGCAAGCCGCCGAGGAACGCATCGCCAGCGCGCAGGGCGCGCTGCGGCTGTGGGCGGATATCGACGCGGCGCGCCCGACCCGGCTCGTCGCCGATCTGGCGCTGGCCGACGTGGACGCTCGCTGGAACGCGCAGACCGAGCCGTTGCGGGTGCGCAGCCTGCAGGGACGTCTCATCCAGCGCGAGTGGGGTAATGCGCGCGAAGGCGGGCAGGAGATCGATCTGGGCCGGTTGACCGTCGGCGGCGAGGCCGGCGGCAGCAGCGCACCGATCGGCGAGTTGCGCCTGCGCACCACGCGCGCCGGCGTCGCCGGCCCCGCGCGCGGCGAGTTGACCGTCGGCCAGCTCGAGCTCGGCGCCGTCGCGCGGCTGGCGCCGACGCTGCCGCTGCCCGCCGGCTGGCGCGAGCCCCTCGTGCACTACGCGGTCGGTGGACGGATCGGCGAACTGGCGGCCCAATGGCAGGAGGCCGGCGACGAGCAGGCCCTGCGTTACTCGCTGCGGGCGCGCTTCGAGGGTCTGCGACTGGCCGTGCCGGACGACGCTACCGGCACCGCCGCGGGCGCCGGCTTTGCCAATGTCGCCGGCAGCGTCGAATTGAGCGAAGCCGGCGGCACCTTGCGTCTGGCCGGCGCCGACGTGCAGATCGCTGCGCCGGCGCTGTTCGAGGAACCGCGCTTTGCGCTTGAGCGGCTCGACGCATTGGCCCACTGGACCGCGGGACCTCGGCTGGAGGTGCGCATCGAGTCGCTCGCCGCGCGCAACGCTGACCTCGCGCTGACCGTGCACGGCACCTACCGCGCTCCCGCCGGCGGCGGCGCGGCGGGCTTCATCGACGCCGGCGGAACCATCCACCGGGCGAGCGCTGCCGCCGCATACCGCTATCTGCCGCGGGCGGCGGGCGCCGGTGTGCGCAACTGGCTGCGCGACGGCCTGCGCGACGGCAGCCTCGAAAACGCGCAGCTGCGCCTGCGCGGCGAACTGGCGCGCTTCCCCTGGGCCACGGGCGAGGACGGCGAGTTCCGCGTGACCGGCGAACTCAAGGACATCGCCGTCGATTACCAGGCCGGTACCGAGCGCGACCCGGCCGGGCGCGCGCGGCCGGGGCAGATCTGGCCGGTGCTGGAAGGGGTGCGCGGCACGGTCCTGTTCTCCGGCAACTCGATGGAGGTCAAGGCCAGCGCCGGCCGCAGTTGGGGGCTGCGCCTGACGCAGGCCGTGGCCCGCATCCCCGACCTGGCGCACAACGCTCGCCTGCTCGTCCGCGGCAACGGTGGCGGACCGCTGCCAGACATGCTGCGTCTGGTCAACCAGTCGCCGATCGCGCGCTGGACCGGCAATGCGCTGGCCGGCGCCAGCGGCCAGGGCAACGCGCGCTTCACCCTCGACCTCGACGTGGGGCTGACCGCCGGCGCCGGCGCGAAAGTCAATGGCAGCGTGGTCTTCGCCGACAACGACCTGGCCTTGGGCGGCGACGTGCCGCCGCTTACCGACATCGATGGCACGCTGCGCTTCGACGAGCGGGGAATCGCCTTCCAGGGACTTGCCGCCGGCTTCCTCGGCGGGCGCATCGCCGCCGACGCGAGCACCCGGCCCGACGGCGCGGTGACGATCGAAGGCAACGGCACTGCCACCGTCGCCGCGGTGGGCGCGAGCTTCGACAGCCCCCTGATGCGGCGGCTCGCCGCGCACGCGCAGGGCAGCCTGCGCTATAGCGGCACGCTGACGCTGGGCGGGCCGGCGCCGCTGCTCGAAGTGCGCTCCGACCTGGTCGGCGTTGCGCTTGCCCTGCCGCCACCGCTGGCCAAGCCCGCCGATGCCGCGTTGCCGCTGCGTCTGGTGCACCGAACGCCCACCGCCGGCCCGGACGCGTGGGAGGTGCAGGCCGGCGACCGGCTCGACGTGCACCTGCAACGGCGCCGCAACGCGCGCGGCGAGCTGCGCCTGGTCCGCGCCGCGGTCGGCCTTAACGAGCCGGCCGCGCTGCCCGACAGCGGGCTGCGCGTGGCCGCCCAGCTCGAACGGCTGGACGTCGCCGCCTGGACGAGTCTGCTCGACGATCTGCTGCCCGAGGGCGATGCGCCGCCAGCACCGGGACGGCGACCGCTGGCGCTGCCGATCGTCGCGCGGATCAAGGCGGGCACGCTGAACTTCGAGGGCGCCGCGCTCCAACGCGTCCTGCTCGACGCCGTCCGCGGCACGGACGGGCAGTGGAGCGGCAGCGTGGACTCGACCGAAGCGGCCGGCACGTTGCGCTGGCAGCCGGCCACCGCCGGCGCAACCGACGCGCTGGTGACCGCGCGCCTGTCGCGCCTGACCCTCAGCCGCAGCAACAACGACGGCGCCGCGCAGGCGCTCGCCGACCCGCGGCGCGAGCTGCCGGCCTTCGACGTGGTGATCGATGAGTTCCAACTCGGCCCGACCCGTTACGGCCGCCTCGAACTCGCCGCCGTCAACACCGGTAGCAGCAGCTCCGCCCGCTGGGAACTGCGCAAGCTGCGCATCGCCAACCCCGACGCCACGCTCGATGCGACCGGCGACTGGACGACGACGCCGAGCGGCCAGCGGATGGCGCTGAAGTTCGCCCTGGACATTGCCGACGGCGGTGCGCTGCTGGCGCGCCTGGGTATGCCGAACGTGTTGCGCCACGCCGCCGGCCGCATGCAGGGCGAACTCGCTTGGCGCGGCCTGCCGACGCATCTGGACCTGCCGAGCCTCGACGGCATGCTGGCGCTCGACCTCAAGCAAGGCCAGTTTCTCAAGGCCGACCCCGGCGCAGCACGGCTGTTGAGCCTGATCTCGCTGCAAGCGCTGGCGCGCACGGCCACGCTCGACTTCAGCAGCTTCGACAGCGGCTTTGCCTTTACCTCGATCGTGGCCAATGCCACGGTCGACGACGGCACGATGACCACGCGCGACTTCAAGATGGTCGGCCCGGCAGCGGCGGTGCTGCTCGACGGCAGCGTCAGCCTACCGCGCGAGACGCAGAACCTGCGCCTGCTGGTGCTGCCCGACGTGGGCCTGGACTCGGCCTCGTTGCTCTATGCTGCGCTGATCAACCCGGCCATCGGGCTGGGCACTTTCGTAGCGCAGATGCTTCTTCGCGACCCCTTGTCCAAGTTGTTCTCGGTCGAGTATTCGGTGACCGGTACGTGGAACGAGCCGGTGCTCAAGCGCATCGAGCGCAATGCGCCCGCGCCGGCCGCGCCTGCCTCATGAGCGCGCCGGGCTGCTCCCAAGCGCTCATCCCGCAGCGCGCAGCGCGGAGGGTAGTCCAGTGAGCCCGACCGCCCACCCCTTGCGCGTGGCGGCGCTGCAAATGGTCTCGCGCGCCGAGTTGGCGCCCAACCTGGCCGCCGCCGCCACCTTGATCGAACAAGCCGCCGCCGCCGGCGCGCAACTGGCGGTGCTGCCCGAGTACTTCTGCCTGATGGGCCGGCGCGACACCGACAAGGTGGCGCTGCGCGAAGCCGATGGGCACGGGCCGATCCAGGACTTTCTCGCCGCCCAGGCGCAGCGGCACCGCCTGTGGCTGGTGGGCGGCACGCTGCCACTGGCCGCCCCGGAGCCGGAGCGGGTGATGAACACCGTGCTCGTGTTCGATCCGCAGGGCCGGCGGGCGGCGCGCTACGACAAGATCCATCTCTTTGCCTTCCGCCAGGGCGAGGAAAGCTACGACGAAGCTCGCACCATCGCGCCCGGCACGCAACCGGTCGCGTTCTCGCTGACACTGGACGACGGCAGCGCCTACACCATCGGCCTGTCGGTCTGCTACGACCTGCGCTTCCCCGAGTTGTACCGGGCCTTGGGCGCGCTCGACCTGATTCTGGTGCCGGCCGCCTTCACCGCCACCACCGGCCGCGCGCATTGGGAACTGCTGCTGCGCGCCCGCGCGGTGGAAAACCTCTGCTACGTGCTCGCCGCCGCGCAAGGCGGCCAACACGAAAATGGCCGCGCCACCTTCGGCCACAGCATGCTGATCGACCCCTGGGGCCGCGTGGTCGCAAGCCACGCCGATGGCCCGGGGCTTGCGGTCGGCGACCTCGACCCCCGACTGATCGCTCAGTGCCGCGCCAGCCTGCCGGCGCTGGACCATCGGGTGATCGGTTGAGGCGGTTGCGGCCGGATCGTCATTCCGAGCCGAAGGCGAGGAATGTCAGCGCACCGCGACCGGGATTCCTCGCTGCGCTCGGAGTGACATAGAGGCAGGGTGCCACCGCTGCCGTCGATTTACGATTCCTTTTTGCGATCTTTCACTCTTCTGCCGCTCCGATGAAACCCAGCGACCCTGTCCTGCAACGTCTTGCCACCGCCCGCGCACTGCTGCTCGATCCCTATGGTCTCGACGAAGCCAAGCTGCAACACGCGCTGGCGACCGTCTTCGAGCACCGCGCCGACTACGCCGACCTGTACTTTCAGTACACCCGCAGCGAGTCGTTCTCGCTGGAGGAAGGCATCGTCAAGAGCGGCAGCTTCGACATCGAGCAAGGCGTGGGTGTGCGCGCGGTCGTTGGCGATCGCACTGCCTTTGCCTACTCGGACGACATCTCGCCCACGGCGTTGCTGGAAGCGGCGCGCTCGGCGCGCGCGATCGCGCGCGCCGGCGGCGGCAAGGTCAAGGTGGCGCCGACGCTGGCGCAGCGGCCGCAGCCGCAGTTGTATCGGGCGGCCGATCCCGTCGCCTCGTTCGACGCGGCGGCCAAGGTCGCGCTGCTGGAGCGCCTGGAGAAGCTGTGCCGCGCGCGCGATGCGCGCGTGACGCAGGTGATGGCCTCGGTCGGCGCCGAGTACGACGTGGTGTTGGTGGCGCGTAGCGACGGGCTGATTGCCGCCGACGTGCGGCCGCTGGTGCGGGTGTCGGTCACGGTGATCGCCGAGGAAGGCGGCCGCCGCGAGCAGGGCTTTGGCGGCGGCGGCGGCCGGCGCGATCTGGCCTGGTTCACCGACGACGTGCTCGCCGAGTACGCGCGGGGCGCAGTGGACATGGCGCTCACCAACCTCGCTGCGAAGCCGGCGCCGGCCGGCGAGACCACGGTGGTGCTCGGCCCCGGTTGGCCCGGCATCCTGCTCCACGAGGCGGTCGGCCACGGGCTGGAAGGCGACTTCAACCGCAAGGGCTCGAGCGCCTTTGCCGGCCGCGTCGGCGAGCGCGTGGCGTCCAAGGGCGTGACGGTGATCGACGACGGCACGCTGCCCGACCGGCGCGGCTCGCTGTCGATCGACGACGAGGGAAATCCCACGTCGCGCACGGTGCTGATCGAGGACGGCATTTTGCGCGGCTACCTGCAAGACAGCGTCAACGCGCGGTTGATGAAGACGGCGCCCACGGGCAACGGCCGGCGCGAGAGCTTTGCCCACCTGCCGATGCCGCGCATGACCAACACGCTGATGCTGGCCGGCAGCCACGATCCGGACGAGATCGTCCGCTCGGTCAAGCGCGGCATTTACGCCAGCCAGTTCGGCGGCGGGCAGGTCGATATCACCAACGGCAAGTTCGTCTTCAGCATGGCCGCCGCCTGGCTGATCGAAGACGGCAAACTCACCGCGCCGATCAAGGGCGCCACGCTGATCGGCAACGGCCCGGATGCGTTGACGCGCGTGTCGATGATCGGCAACGACCTGCAACTGGACTCCGGCATCGGCACCTGCGGCAAGGACGGCCAGAGCGTGCCGGTGGGCGTCGGCCAACCGACGCTGCGGATCGAGGGACTGACCGTCGGCGGCACCGGCTGAGAGCGCTTGAGCGCAAATCTACTGCGCGCCCCGATCTCGCGCCTGCGCTGCTCGCCGTACACGTTCGTACGTGTGCGCTGCTCGGCGCGACCTCGGGGCGCTCGCTACGATTTCCGCTCAAGCTCGTGGAGCACGCGGCGCGTATCGTTACGGTTTTCTCCGAACCGATCACCAACCACCGATCACCATCCCATGCGCATCCTGCACACCATGCTCCGCGTCGGCGACATGCAACGCTCGATCGACTTCTACACGAAGGTGATGGGTATGCAGTTGCTGCGCACGACCGACCGGCCTGAGCAGAAGTACAGCCTCGCCTTTGTCGGCTACGGCGACGAGTCGGCCGGCGCGGTGCTGGAACTCACCTACAACTACGGCGTCGAAAGTTACGACCTCGGAACGGCCTTCGGGCATATCGCCATCGCGGTGCCCGACGCGTATGCCGCCTGCGAGCGGATCAAGGCCGCCGGCGGCACCGTCACGCGCGACGCCGGACCGGTCAAGGGCGGCAGCACGGTGATCGCCTTTGTGCAAGACCCGGACGGCTACAAGATCGAGTTGATTCAGACCACACATTGACCGCGCTGCGTGCGCGCGGCGTCGAGGAGTTCCCGATGCAGACCCTGCGTTCGCTGGCGGCACTGGCCGCAAGCCTCCTTACCGCCGCCGCGGCCGCCCAGACGCCGCCCGTGGCCCCGGTGCGGCCGGTGACCGACACCTACTTCGGCACTGCGCTCACCGACCCCTACCGCTATCTGGAGGAGGTCAACAACCCGGAGGTCGCCGCCTGGATGCGGGCCCAGGCGGACTACGCGCGGGCGCAGTTGGATCGCATCCCCGGCCGGGCGGCGGTGCTGGCACGTATCACTGAGCTGGAGAACGCCGTGCCGGCACGCGTAGCCGATGTGCAGCGCCAGCCTGGCGATCTTTACTTCTACGAGCGGCGTGGTGCTGCCGACAACCAGTTCAAGCTGTACATGCGCCAGGGCCTGCGCGGTACGGAGCGGTTGCTGGTCGACCCGGAGACCTTCGCCAAAGCCAGCGGCAAGCCGCACGCGATCAACTCCTTCGAAGCGTCGCCCACCGGCCGTTACGTGGCCTACGGCGTCTCCGCCGCTGGTTCCGAAGAAGCGGAGTTGTACGTCCTCGAAACCGCCAGCGGACGGCGCATCGTGGGCCCGGTGTCGCGGGCGCTGTTCGGCGCGGTGTCCTGGTTGCCCGATGAAAGCGGCTTCTTCTTCCACCGGATGCAGGAGATGAAGCCGGGGATGGAGCCGACCGAGAAATACCAGAAGTCGCGCGCCCTGCTGCTGCGCCTGGGCGAAGACCCGGAAAAAGCCCGCTCGGTGCTCGCCTACGACACGCCGGGAACGACGATCGATCCGGTGGTGCAGTTTCCGTTCGTACTGGTCTCGCCCAACGGCACCACCGCCTTTGGTGTCGTCAATCACGGCACCGACAGCGAGATCGATCTGTACGCGGCGCCGCTGGCGGACGTGCGCGCCGGCCGCGCCGTCTGGCGCAAGGTGTTCGACCGCAGCGACGCGGTCACTGCCTTTGC
>JAJTHJ010000334.1 GCA_021298875.1 Burkholderiales bacterium
GCGGTTGAGCACGAGTGTTTGCTGCGTCTCGGCCAGGCCCAGTTCCCAGGGCGAGCCGGCATGCTTGATCGAGCTGACCGGTGAGGCGCCGGTGCCGCCGTCGTGGCCGGAGATGGTTACGTGGTCGGCCTTGGCTTTGGCCACGCCCGCCGCGACCGTGCCCACACCGACCTCCGACACCAGCTTCACGCTGATGCTGGCGCGCGAGTTGGCGTTCTTCAGATCGTGGATCAGTTGCGCGAGATCTTCGATCGAGTAGATGTCGTGGTGCGGCGGCGGCGAGATCAGACCCACGCCGGGCACCGAGTAGCGCAGCTTGGCGATGTACTCGCTCACCTTGTGGCCGGGCAACTGGCCGCCTTCACCGGGCTTGGCGCCCTGCGCCATCTTGATCTGGATTTGATCAGCGCTGACCAGGTATTCGGCGGTCACGCCGAAGCGGCCCGAGGCGACCTGCTTGATCTTGCTGCGCAGCGAGTCGCCGGCGCGCAGCGGGATGTCGGCCTCCACGCGGTCGCGCCCGATCACGCTGGCCAGCGTGTCGCCATCCTTGATCCCCGCCTTGCCGAAGCCGTGCTTCAACTCGTGCAGATAACGGCGCTCGTCCTCGCCGCCTTCACCGGTGTTGCTCTTGCCGCCCAGGCGGTTCATCGCCACCGCGAGCGTGGCGTGCGCCTCGGTGGAGATCGAACCCAGCGACATTGCGCCGGTGGCAAAGCGCTTGACGATCTCGCGCGCCGGCTCCACTTCGTCGAGCGGGATCGCCTTTTTCGGATCGACCTTGAACTCGAACAGGCCGCGCAGCGTCATGTGCCGGCGGCTCTGGTCGTTGACGATCTGCGCGTATTCCTTGTAGGTCTGGTAGTTGTTGGCGCGGGTGGAGTGTTGCAGCTTGGCGATCGCGTCCGGCGTCCACATGTGCTCTTCGCCGCGCACGCGCCACTGGTATTCGCCGCCGGCATCCAGCATCGTCGCCAGCACCGGGTCGGGCGAGAACGCCGCGCGGTGCGTGCGCAGCGCTTCTTCCATCACCTCGAAGAGACCCACGCCGCCGACGTTGCTCGCGGTGCCCTTGAAGTACTTGTCGGTCAGCTCGCGCGACAGGCCCACGGCCTCGAAGATCTGCGCGCCGCAGTAGCTCATGTAGGTGGAGATGCCCATCTTGGACATCACCTTTTGCAAGCCCTTGCCCACGGCCTTGATGTAGTTCTTGATCGCCGTGGCGCCGTCCACACCGCCGGGCGAATCCTGGTGCATCTCCAGAAGCGTTTCGAGCGCGAGGTAGGGGTGGATCGCCTCGGCGCCGTAACCGGCCAGCAGCGCAAAGTGATGGACTTCGCGTGCGGAGCCGGTTTCAACGACCAGACCCGTGGACGTGCGCAACCCCGCGCCGATCAGGTGCTGGTGCACTGCGCTGGTGGCGAGCAGCGCGGGAATCGCGCAATGCTCGGCGTCGAGCGCGCGGTCGGTCAGCACGAGGATGTTGTGGCCGGATTTCACGGCATCGACCGCCTGCGCACAAAGTGAGGCCAGGCGTGCCTCCACCCCCTGACTGCCCCAGGCGGCGGGGTAGCAGACGTCCAGTTCGAAGCTGCTGAACTTGCCCGAGGCATAGCCGTGAATCGCGCGGATCTTGGCCATGTCCTTGAAGTCGAGCACGGGCTGGCTCACTTCGAGCCGCATGGGAGGATTGATGTTGTTGATGTCGAGCAGATTGGGCTTAGGGCCGACAAAGCTCACCAGCGACATCACCAGTTGTTCGCGGATCGGGTCGATCGGCGGGTTGGTCACCTGCGCGAACAACTGCTTGAAGTACATGTACAGCGGCTTGTTCTTGGCCGACAGTACTGGCAGCGCGCTGTCGTTGCCCATCGAGCCGATGGCCTCTTCGCCCTGCACCGCCATCGGCTCCATCAGCAGGCGCAGGTCTTCCTGCGTGTAGCCGAAGGCCTGTTGGCGGTCGAGCAGCGGCACTTCGAGCTTGGCGCCCGAGCCGGCCGCCTTGTTGCCGGGCAGTTCGTCCAGGCGGATGCGGATGCGGCGGATCCACTCCTTGTACGGGTTGCTGGCGGCGAGCTGGGTTTTGAGCTCCGCGTCGTCGATGATGCGGCCCTGCGCGGTGTCGATCAGGAACATCTTGCCGGGTTGCAGGCGCCACTTCTTGACGATGCGGCTCTCGGGAATCGGCAGCACGCCGACCTCGGAGGCCATCACCACCATGTCGTCGTCGGTGACGATGTAGCGGGCGGGACGCAGGCCGTTGCGATCGAGCGTGGCGCCGATGCGCACGCCGTCGGTGAAGGCGATCGCGGCCGGGCCGTCCCAAGGTTCCATCATCGCCGCGTGGTACTCGTAGAACGCGCGGCGACTCTCGTCCATCAGCATGTGCTGCTCCCAGGCCTCGGGGATCATCATCATCACCGCGTGGGCGAGCGGGTAGCCGGCCATCGTCAGCAGTTCGACGCAGTTGTCGAAGCAGGCGGTGTCCGACTGGCCCTCGTAGATCAGCGGCCAGAGCTTGGCGAGGTCGTCGCCGAGCACCGGCGAGCGCATCACGCCCTCGCGCGCGCGCATCCAGTTGAAGTTGCCCTTGACCGTGTTGATCTCGCCGTTGTGGGCGATCATCCGGTAGGGGTGGGCAAGTTCCCACGACGGGAAGGTGTTGGTCGAGAAGCGCTGGTGCACCAGCGCGATGGCCGAGACCACACGCGGATCGCGCAAGTCCTGGTAGTAGCGGCCGACCTGATCGGCCAGCAGCAGGCCCTTGTAGACCACCGTGCGCGCCGACATCGACGGCACGAAGTACTCCTTGCCGTGCTTGAGCTTGAGGTTCTGGATCTTGTGGCTGGCGGTCTTGCGGATTACATAGAGCTTGCGTTCGAGCGCATCCGGCACCATCACGTCGGGGCCGCGGCCGATGAAGATTTGGCGGATCACCGGCTCGCGCGACTTCACCAGCGGCGACATCGGCATCTCGCGATCCACCGGCACGTCGCGCCAGCCGAGCACCACCTGGCCTTCGGCGCGCACGGTGCGTTCAAGTTCCTGCTCGCAGGCCAGCCGCGAGGCGTGCTCGCGCGGCAAAAAGACCGTGCCCACGCCGTACTCGCCCGGCGGCGGCAGCGTCAGGCCCTGTTGGACCATCTCTTCCCGGTAAAACGCGTCTGGAATCTGCACCAGGATGCCCGCGCCGTCGCCGCACAGCGGGTCGGCCCCCACCGCGCCGCGGTGGTCGAGGTTTTGTAGGATCAAAAGCGCCTGCTGGATCAGCGCGTGGCTCGCCTTGCCCTTGATATTGGCCACGAAGCCCACGCCGCAAGCGTCGTGCTCCCAATCGGCCGCATAAAGCCCCGACTCCCGTGCCTGCTCGATGACATCCTGCTGCTCTGCGGTATCCATAGCGCGCTCCTGACCAAGATCCGCACTCTACCGCGCCGCACCACCAACGCCAACCAGAAAAATAGGGGTCTGACCCCTATTTTTTATTCCTCACGAAAATGCAGATATAAATAGGGGACACATTCCTACTGCGCTTTCCGCGGACGGCCGACTGGGCGGGTACGCGGAAGATGCTCTTGGCCGATTTTCGCGGCGGCCGCAAAGCCGGTCGAGGCAAGCGCTTGGCTTTGGCGGATCGCGGCGCGGATGCCTTCCAGTTCAACCGGGTCTGACGTCTGGTCGAACAAAGCCTTGTAGGCAGTCTGGCGGTCAAATGGGGTATTACCGATAGACCAAAAGAGAGAGAGATCGCTTACAAGAGGGTCGATTTTCAGGCCGACATGGTGGCGATGGCTCGACCACAAGTACTCGACCGGCGCGGCCACCAAACCCGCCCTGACCGGGTTCATCTCGATGTAGCGGTAGCAGGCGAGAAGGTAGCGGTCGGCCTCGATCAGGCTGGAGAAGAATCGCCCTTCCCACAGAGCGCCGGTCCGCTGGTGGCGATCATTGAACCAGCGCACGTAGCGTCGGCCTAGCGCCTGCATCAGCCCGCTCATCGCCGCTGCCCCGGCGGGCGTGACCAGCAGGTGAACGTGGTTGGGCATCAACACATAGGCGTGAACCGCCACGTCGAACTGAGCGGCCAGTTCTCCCAGCCAATCCAAATACTTGCGTCGATCTTGGTCGTCGCGAAAGATGTCCTGCCGGTCGTTGCCGCGCTGGACGATATGGTGGGGGTGGCCGGCCACGGCCAGCCTGGGTTTTCTCGGCATGTCTCGAGTATGAAAAAAAATAGGGGTCTGACCCCTATTTTTCTTCGATGCCGAACAGGCGCTGGTGTTCTTTGATGGCGTAGCGGTCGGTCATTCCGGCGACGTAGTCGGCGATCGCTCGCGGTTTGTCGATGCGGGCACGGTGCTGGTGGTCGGGAGGCAGCAGGCGCGGCTCGTCGAGGAAAGCGGCGAAGAGCTCGGTAACGATCCGCCGCGCTTTGGTCGTCATCCGCACCACGCGGTAGTGCCGGTAGAGGTTGTCGAACAGGAAGGCCTTCATCGCGTCGGCCTCCCGCCGAGTCGCCGCCGAAAACGCCACCAGCGGTGGCGCGGCGCGCACTTCCTCGATCGACCCGGGCCCGGCGGCCGCGATCCGGCGCGCGCTTTCGGCCACGAGATCGAGCACCAGCGCATTGATCATCCGCCGCACCGTCTCGTGGATCATCCGCCGCTCGGCAATGCCGGGGTACTCAGCGCGCACCGCGGCCGCATGGCGCGCGAAGAGCGGCACCTCGTCCAGTTGCGCGAGCGACAGCAGGCCGGAGCGCAGGCCGTCGTCGACGTCGTGGTTGTTGTAGGCGATCTCGTCGGCCAGATTGGCGATCTGCGCCTCGATGCCCGGCTGCCGCCTCTTGAGAAACCGCTCGCCCAGATCGCCCAGCCGCCGCGCGTTGGCGCGCGAGCAGTGCTTCAGTATCCCCTCGCGCGTCTCGAAGGTCAGGTTCAGTCCGTTGAAGGCGCCATAGCGCTCCTCCAGTTCGTCCACCACGCGCAGTGATTGCAGGTTGTGCTCGAAGCCGCCATAGGGTTTCATGCACGCCGCAAGCGCGTCCTGCCCGGCGTGGCCGAAAGGCGTGTGGCCCAGATCGTGCGCCAGCGCGATGGCTTCGATCAGGTCTTCGTTGACGCCCAGGTTGCGCGCAATGCCGCGACCGATCTGCGCCACCTCCAGCGAGTGCGTGAGCCGCGTGCGAAAAAGATCGCCCTCGTGGTTGACGAAGACCTGCGTCTTGTATTCGAGCCGGCGAAAGGCGGTGCAGTGGACGATCCGGTCGCGGTCGCGCTGGAACGCGCTGCGGCCGACCGCCTCCGGCTCCGCATGCATACGCCCGCGCGAGTGGGCCGAGTGCGCCGCGTACGGCGCGAGTTGGCGCTCGAAACCGCCGATCACCGATAGCCGCCCGCGGCCAGGGTGGCGCGCACCAAGTCATCGGGCACGGTCCGCTGCGCCGCCCGGCCGATGCGCTCGAGCACAATGAACTTCACCTGCCCCGCTTCGGCCTTCTTGTCGCCGCGCATCGACGCCATCGCCGCGTCGAGCGACAGCCCTTCGATCCGTGTCGGCAGGCCGGCGCCGGCGACCGCCGCTTCGACACGCGCGACCTCCGCGTCGCCCAACTGGCCGAGGCGACGAGACAAGTCGGCCGCGAGGCACAGCCCGCAGCCGACAGCTTCGCCGTGCAGCCAGGTCCCGAACCCGGTCAAGGCCTCGATCACATGGCCGAAGGTGTGACCGAGATTCAGCAGCGCACGCTCGCCGCTTTCGCGCTCGTCGCGACCGACCACGCCGGCCTTGATCGCACAGGAGCCAGCAATCGCCCGCGTCAGCGCCTCGCTATCCAACGCGTGCAGCCGCGGCAGATCGCGCTCGACCGCGGCAAAGTAGTCGGCGTCGGCCAGCAGTCCGTGCTTGAGAATCTCCGCCAGGCCCGCCGACACCTCGCGCGCCGGCAGCGTGCGCAGCGTGTCGGTGTCGGCTACCACCAGCGACGGCTGATGAAATGCGCCAACCAGGTTCTTGCCCGCCGCCCAGTTGATGCCGGTCTTGCCGCCGACCGATGAGTCCACCTGCGCCAGCAGGGTCGTCGGCACCTGCACGAAGCGGATGCCACGCATGTCGACCGCCGCGGCAAACCCGGCGAGGTCGCCGACAACGCCGCCACCGAGCGCCACCACGGCCGATTTGCGGTCCGCGCCCAGCGCAATCAGTGCATTGAGGACCGCGGCTACCGCGGGCCAGCCTTTATGTTCCTCGCCATCGGCCAGCACGCATTGCTCGACCGGCGCGACCGCCCGCAACGCGTGAAACGCCACGGCCGCATAGAGCGGCGCCACGGTCGAATTGCTCACCAGTAGAACGCGGGTCGGCGCAAGCGGCGCCAGCCACTCGCCGAGCCGGCCGATCAGCGCCGGGCCAATGTGGATTGGGTAACTACGTTCGTCAAGTTCGACGCGCAGGCTAAGCATGCTTTCATTGTAGAGACGCCCCCGGCGACAGCCCGAGCGCCGTACGCACGGCGCTGCAATCGAGGATGCGCTCGACCAGCCGCCGCGGATTGCCGGCGCCGGAGTCGAAGCTCAAATGCGCCACCTCTTCGTACAGCGGCGCGCGCTCGGACAGCAACTGCTCGAGCCGACCGCGCGGGTCGGCCACCTGCAACAGCGGACGCGAGCGGTCGTTGCGCGTGCGCCGCAGAATCTCGTCGACCGTGGCCCGCAGATAAATCACCAGTCCGCGCTCGCGCAGCCGGGCGCGATTGTCTGCCCGAAGCACGGCACCGCCACCCGAGGCCAGCACGATGGACGCCCGCTGCGTCAACTCATCGAGCATTGCCGCTTCGCGCTGCCGAAACCCCGCCTCGCCTTCCATCTCGAAAATGGTCAATACCGACGCACCGCAGCGCCGCTCCAGTTCCGCGTCGGCGTCGACGAAGTCCCACGCCAAGCGGCGGGCCATCTCACGCCCGACCGTCGACTTGCCGACACCGGGCATGCCGACCAAACACAAAAACACGACTTCGCCCGAAACGCAAGATCTCACCCCGGAGTACGACAACCTGCGGACGGCGTCGAGCCGCCAATGATCCCGAACGGGCTGCTCGCAAAAGCGGGGGCGCCATCAGCGTCGACTTCCTCCGCCGAAACCGGCAAGCTATCCCAGAAGTAGGTTGCGCGGCTCTCGCTTCCACCCACCGTTACTCGGACGCTGATTTCCATCGACAACCAGCTGCCAAAGGCCTTCGGGTAGATCACCTCGACAAACGACTGACCCTGCGCATTCGTCCTGCCATTGCCGACAAAGTAGTAATTGACCGGACGCCGCGGGTCGAGTCGGCCGTTTTGGTTCTTGTCCTCCGTGGGGCGCTCGGCATCGCTCGGATCTGCATCGATGATGTCGTTGCGATTCACATCTTCATTCGGACAAACCGCGGTGATGGTCTGCTGCCGGCTGGTTCCAGAGGACGCACTCCAAACGCCTTTGTAGTAAGCGCTGTGTTCCAACGGATCGACGGAGATCGTAGCGCCGTCCACGGCCGCGCCACCCACCCGAGCGACTTGAACGACGAAGCGGTAGATGTACGACAAGTCATCCGGAACGATGATTGTTCCCGCCGGCGCGATGACCACCGATACCGGCGCACTACGGACAGTCAGGCGCACGCCACCCTGACCGGCCGGACAGCCGGCAATGACATTAGCTGGAGCAGCGTTGGAGTTCTCAACCACGGCGCAAATCAGCACCTGATCCTGCGCACTGCCCGCGGCGCCGGGAACGAAGTCTGTTCGGGCTACGCCAGTGCCATCGGTAATCACGATACCGGTTGCCGCCAGTTGCCCAAAGCTTTCGCCCTCCACGAGGGTGAAACGAACAGGGGCATTGGTCACAGGAAGTCCCTGAGCGTTAAAGA
>JAJTHJ010000226.1 GCA_021298875.1 Burkholderiales bacterium
CCGCCTGGGGCAGCAGCGGCATCGCCTGGCTCAGCCGGTTTTGCACGTCCACCTGGGCGAGCTCGGGGTCGGTGTTGATGTCGAAGTACACCGTCAGCGTGTAGTTGCCGGTCGAGCTGCTGGTCGACGACATGTACAGCATGCCGGTCGCACCGTTGACCTGATTCTCGATCGGCCCGCCGACGTTCTGCGCGACCAGCTCGCCGCTGGCGCCGGGGTAGGTGGCGGTGACCTGGATCTGGATCGGCGTGATCTGCGGGTACTGGGCGATCGGCAACTGCACCATCGCCACCAGGCCGGCGATCGAAATCACCAGCGCGACGACCGTCGAGAAGATCGGCCGATCGATGAAGAAGTGGGAGAACATCGTGCGGCCCCGGCTACTTCTTGGCCGCCGGGGCGGGCTCGGCCCTGGCCGGCGCAGCCGGCTTGGCGGCGGCGCCGTTGTCGGTTTTCAGCGGCGCCGTGCCGGAGGCAGCCTTCGGATCGTCTTCGACCCGCTTGGTGATCTGCACCAGTGCGCCGGGCGACAGCTTGGCCATGCCGTCGGTGACCACCACGTCGCCGGCCTGCAAGCCGGTGTCGACGAACCAGTCCTGCCCGTACCACTGCCCGACCGTGACCCAGCGCATCTGCGCGCGGTTGTCCTTGTCCACCACGATCACGAACTGGCCCTGCGCGCCCTGCAGCACCGAGGTCTGCGGCACCACGATGGCGTTGGGCCGCACCGCACCGGAGATGCGCACGGTGACGAACATCCCGGGCCGCAGCACGCCCTCGGGGTTGGGCAGCGTCGCACGCAGCAGGTAGGTGCCGGTCTTCTGGCTGAAGTCCGCGTCGGCAAAGGTGATGCGGCCTTTGTGCGGAAACACCTCGCCGTTGGCGAGGATCGCCTCGACCACGAACTGATTATTGGCGGGCAGCTTCAGCCGCCCGCTCTTTTCGTCCTGGCGCAACTGCAACACGTCGTTTTCGGACAGGCTGAACTCGATCCAGATCGGGTCCATCTGCGCTACATAGGTCAACTGGCTGTCGGCAAGGTTGACGTACTGGCCATCCTGCACGCGCGCAAAACTGGCGATGCCCGCCACCGGCGTGGTGATCGTCGTATACGACAGGTTCAGTCGCGCGGTCTCGACGTTGGCCTTGGCGACCTCGACCGCGGCGGCGGCAGACTTTTGCTGGCCGATCGCGTCGTCCAGTTCGCGTTGCGACAGCGCCTGCCGCTCGGCCAGCGGCTTGACCCGCGCCAGATTGTCGTTGGCCACTTGCAGGCGCGCCTTCTGCTCGTCGAGCGCGGCGACCGCCGCGTCCAGTTGCGCCTGAAACGGCTTGGGGTCCTGCTGGAACATCACCTGCCCGGCCTTGACCGGCGCGCCCTCGGTGTACAGCCGCTTTTCCAGAAAGCCGTTGACGCGCGCGACGATCTGCACCTGGCGCGAGCTCTGCGTCTGCCCGACGTACTCGCTCCAAATCGGCACCGTGCGCGGTGCCACCGTCATCACCGTCACCGGCACCGGCGGCACCGCAGCGCTCTGCGGCGCCTCCTTCTTGCCACAGGCCACCAGGGTCAGCGGCAGCAGTGCCGCGAGCATCCATCTGCGCATCGTCCGTTCCTTCACTTTCGCAATCCGTCGGGCGCCGGCGCGGGCGCCGACGATTGAGCCACCGCAGCGTACACCGCCGCGCAGCGCCGCCGCCTTATGCTGCGTCAAACTGTCGGCGCGGCGAGCGCAGATGCGTTGTCGCCGCGGCGCAACGGTCGGGGGGCGGTCGTGACCAAGACAAAGAAGCGGCGATTCGAACGCGTGTTGGACCCGGTGGATCGGGTATCCGAGGTGATGTTCGGCCTGCTGATGGCGCTGACCTTCACCGGCTCGATCAGCGTCGCCAGCGCAGGGCGCGAAGAAATCCGCACGATGATGGCCGCCGCGCTCGGCTGCAACCTCGCCTGGGGGCTGGCCGACGCGGTGATGTATCTCGTGCGCACCGCCGTCGAGCGCACCCGCAACGCCCGCCTGCTGGAGCGGCTGCGCGGCCAGCCGGACGCGGCGCGCGCGCACGCGCTGCTGGCCGCCGCGTTGTCGGGGCAACTCGGCGCCGCCAGCGATGCCACCCTGCTGGAGTCGCTGCGCCAGCGCCTGCTGGCGCTGCCGGCCGATGCACGCCCGCTGCTCGGGCAGCGCGACTTCATCGCCGCCTTTTCGGTTTTCCTGTGGGTGGTGGCGGCGACCTTTCCGGTGGTGCTGCCGTTCGCGCTCTTCGACGCCGTGGCGCCCGCGCTGCGCACTTCGCAACTGATCGCGCTGGCGATGCTGTTCGGCGGCGGCGCCGCGCTCGGCCGCTACGCCGACATCGCCCGCCCCTGGCGCGCGGGGCTTGCGCTGATGGTGGTCGGCGTGCTGCTGGTCGGGGCGATCAAGGCGCTGGGGGGCTGATCGCGGTGAGTCGTGGAGACGGGGATGTGCCTTCGGCAGCCTTACTCGGAGGGATTAATTCGACGCTGGCGCCTTTTAACTTCGTCCCCACGCCGCGCTAAACTGGGCTACACCCGCTGAGTTCGCGCGCCAAGCAGCAACTCGTGTTGCAAATACTCGATACGATTCTGGCGTAGCAGGGGCAGTGACGGGCGGAGCAAGACGGGAGTCGACGATGAACGCGATCGTGATCGAACATGTGAAGGTGGAAGAGTTGCCGCAGGCTTGGCGCGCGCGACTGGCGCAGCCGGGCGCCCGGCGGGTGACGGTGCGCATCGAGGAAGAGGATGCGCCAGCAGGGCAGGCGGCCGAGCCCTTTACGACCGACGATCCGGCCTTTGGTATCTGGCGCGACCGCGCGGACGTGGCCGACGTGCCGGCCTACGTGCGCCAGCTGCGCGCCGGACGCTACAACCGCGACGGCTCGCGCAACGAGCGATAGCCGCCACGCCGCCTGCCGCCGCGATGCTGGTCGATATCGATGTGCTGATCTGGCATCTGCGCGGCTACCCGCAGGCCACGCGCCGGCTCGATCGACTGAACCCGCTCACCCTGTCGGCCGCGACCTGGCTGGAACTGCTGCAGGGCATGCGCAGCAAGGCGGAACTCGTTGCGGTCAAGCAGATGTTGCAGCAGCGCCGTGCGGCGCTGCTGCCGATCACCGAGACCATCACGCAGCGCGCGATCGCACTGATGGAGGCGCTCACCCTGAGCCACGGGCTGCAACTGGGCGACGCGCTGATCGCGGCCACCGCCCTCGAACTCGGCCTGCCCGTGCTCACCGCCAACACCAAACACTTCGAACCCGTCGAGGGGCTGGCCATCGAGGTATTTCGCATTTGAGCGGCTTGCGCCCACAAGCGCAGGATCGCTGCGCGGTCGCGGCTTCCCGAGCACGAATGAAATTGACCGTCTTCGCAAACTCCGGATCGTCTCGCACCGCGGGACGCTTCTTGGCGAGAAGCACGCGGTCAACCGAGCTAAGACCAGACTCCGGAAACAAAGCGAACACGGCCCCTTTACTTCGCGCCGCGCAGATTTGCAGGCTGGGGGCAAAGGCGCGGTCGCTGCCCGCGCCGAGCGAGCGGCGCAGCGCCACCGGCGCGCTGGGCGAGATCGCCATCAGCACGATGCCGATCTCAGCCGGGCGCGGCAGTTCGAGCGCCCGCGCGAAGGCAAGTGCCAGCAGCGGCACCACGACCAGCACCGCCACCAGCCCGCGCAGCATTGGCCCCGCCGGCTGCCAGACTCGCCGCAGATCGCGCGCCGGAATGGCCAGCCCGAGCCGGAACATGATCGCGAACACCGTCGCCGCGACCACCACGGCGACTTGGCTGTCCAGGCTGGTGCCGCTCATCCTTGGTTCGATTTGCGGTTGTTGCGCCAGATCGCCTTCAACTGGCGCTCCGCGCCACGTGCTACCACTAATGCAGGCGTGGGTTCTCGTGTCTCCCCGGTATCAGCGAAGAGGGACGGCAACTTTATTCGAGAGAACTAAAAAAACGGGCCGGGGTCGAGTTTTTCCGTGCGCGCTATCCCGGCCCCGACTAGCCCCGTCTTTCGCCCCCTTAAAACTTCTCCGGCACGTACTTGAACGGATAGTCGATCGCCTTGTACTTGCCGATCTTGCGCTTGGGCAGCACGACCTTGCTCTTGGGCGGCGCTTCATAGGAGATTTGCTTCAGGATGTGGCTGATCACGTTCAGCCGCACGCGCTTCTTGTCCTCGGAGCGGGCCACGTACCACGGCGCCCAGGCGCTGTCGGTGGCGGCGAACATCTCGTCGCGGGCGCGGGTGTAGTCGTCCCAGCGGTCGTAGGACTTCACGTCCATCGGCGACAGCTTCCAGATCTTGCGGCCGTCGTCGATGCGCGCGGTCAGCCGCCGGGTCTGTTCCTCGGGGCTGACTTCAAGCCAGTACTTGAGCAGGATGATGCCGGACTTGACCATCAGCTTCTCGAAGAGCGGCGCCACGTCCAGAAAACCCTTGACCTGCTCTTCGCTGGCAAAGCCCATCACCCGCTCCACGCCGGCGCGGTTGTACCAACTGCGGTCGAAGATCACGATCTCGCCCGCCGCTGGCAGGTGCGGCAGATAGCGCTGGCCGTACATCTGGGTTTTCTCGCGCTCGGTCGGCGCCGGCAGCGCCAGCACGCGGAACACGCGCGGGCTGACCCGCTCCGTGAGCGCCTTGATGGTGCCGCCCTTGCCGGCGCCGTCGCGTCCCTCGAACAGGATGCAGACCTTCAGCCCTTTCGCCTTGACCCACTCTTGCAGCTTGACGAGTTCGACGTGCAGCTTTTTCAGCTCGCTCGCGTAGTCCTTGTTGGACAGCTTCTCTTGCGCTGCCGGCGCGGTCTTGCTGCTGTCGGCTTTGGCGTCCTTGCCGTGTTTCTTCGTCATCGCAATGCTCCCGTGTGTGCGCGTCGGGCGACGCTGCCGCTCAGAATGGTGCCTTCGACGCCCGCTGGAACTTGCCGGTAACGTCGCCGGACAGGGCGATGTTGTCGGGGTCGAGCACCAAAACCGGCGATCCGGGGGCGAGATCGAACTTGCGCAGATCGGCCCAGATCACGTTGGGCGCAGTTGCCAGTTCGAAGAAGTAGCGCTTGTCGGTCAGGTTCATCACCGTGCGGTACTCGGTGTTGTAGATGCCGAAACCCTTGTAGGGCGCACCGAAGGGGACCGAAACGTTGCGCGCGATGGCCAGCACCGAGGCGACGGCCTCACGTTCGTTCTTCGGCTTGGGCAGCATCGACGAGTAGTAGGCCGCGCGCTGAAAACGGTCGGTGGCCTTGACGTTTCCGGGCAGCGGCGTATCGCTGCTGGGCTTGGAGAAGTCCTGCTTCTTGAGCAGCGCGAGCTGCTCGTCGTAGGTCGGGTCGTTGGTCATGATGCGGAATTCGCGGCCATGATGAACGACGCGCTTGCCGTTGACGAACTCGATGATCGCGGAGTCGCCGCTCGCGTCCTCGATGGCAAGGTGCACGGTGGCCTTGTGGCCGTGCGTTTCGACCATCACGACCTGGACGGTTTCGAGCAGCGCGAGCGCTTCCGCGACCGTGGCCGCGTTGTCGAGCAGAAACTGCGACCACAGCCCCGCATGGACGGCGGGCTTGGCCGGGTCGCGCGGGCCGAAGTCGGTCGCGCTGAGGTAGAGCATGTGCACGCCGAGGCCGCGCTCGTTCAGGCCGTCGGCGGTGCCGATGCCGTACACCGTGGTCACGATGCTGCCGTACTTCGAGGTCCATCGCGCCGGATTGTCCTTGACGATCGTTTGTTCGCCGGCGCGCCCGCCATCGCGCTTCATGCCGCGCGGCAACACGGTGAGCACGGGCTGCGTGGATTCCGGCCAATCCATCGTGCGGCCGGCGATCACCGCAAATCCGTTGTCGTTCCACAGAACCCGCGAACAGGCGTGCGCTGTGTGCTGGAGCGGAAGCAGCGCGACGGCGAGCGCTGCCGTCAGACATGCTTTCCTGCGGCCTGTGAATACGTTCATTGCTTTCACGGGAAACCTCCTGGAAGGGTGGGAAAAACGTCGGACCAGGCAGGGCGCGGTCCGTTGGTTACCGGCAGTCCGCCGGGCGTGGCGACAGGATCTCTACTCGGGCTGCACCCGCTTCCAGCCTTCGCCGGGGTCGAAGCGCGCGATCGCCGCAGCGCGCGCCGCGGTGTCGGGGCCGAGGTCTTTTTCGTAGACCTCGCCGTTCTGGCTGACGATGAAGGTCATCACGCCGGTGTCGCCGTACCTGACCGGCCAGGCGATCGCGGCAAAGCCGCCGATCATCCGGTCGCGGACAACGTAATCGCGCGCGCCGCCAGGCGCGTTGGGGCCTTGCGCGAGCAGCATCCTGTAGCGGTAGCCGTAGTAGCCGTCAGCGGTGTTGCCGCCCTTGGCCTGCGCGGCTTCGAAGGCCGGCCCGAGCGGACTGGGCTTGGCCCCCGCCGGCGTGGGCCAGTACAAGCCGTCGTTCTTGCCGGGGCTGCTGGCAAAGCGGCGCGCGTACTGCAAGAAGCCGCTGCCGTCGCGGTCGACGGAGGCGTATTCGATCTGCGCGTCGACGATCGCCAGCATGGTCTGCATCACCGCCAGTTCATTACGGCCGATCCGGCGCACTCGCATCTCCTCGGCGCCGGCGGCCATGTCGAAGCGCCAGCCTTGCGCGGTCTTGACGAGCGGGATCGGGAAGGTCCAGCCGTCTTCGCCGACCGCGATCTGCGCCTTGTCTGCGCCGCTCATCTTGATGCCGTGCACGCGCGCCCAGGTGGCGAGGAAGCGGTAGCGCACCTCGGCGCCGAGCGGCGGGAAGTCCTTGCGGAAGTCGGCGCCGAATAGGCCGCGCAGCGCGTCTTCGTTGCTGGTGGCGAGCGCGTCGCCAAAGGCGTTCATCGCCGCCTCGGGCGTGGGGAAGGTTTTCTGCGTGGCGGGTGCCGCCGCTTGCGCGGTCGCTGCGCCGAGCAGCAGGAGTGTCGCCGCCAGCCGCAGCGTGTGGAAGAGTTTGGTCAGCATCATGGTCGTTTCTCCTCCCCCTTAGCGCCGGCGCCCGCCGCCGCCACCGCCGCCGCGCGGCGCGCCGCCGCTGGGCCGCGGTTGCGCAGCCGGCCGCGAGGCGGCACCGGCACTGCCGCGGTTGGCGTTCATCGAGGCATTGCTGGCCGAGCCGCGGTTGTAGTCGCGCTGGGTGGCCGAGTTGTTGCCCACGCCTTGGAAGGCGTTGTCGCGTCCGGCGCCACCGCTGTAACCGCCGCGGTCGCCGCCGCCGTAGCTGCCACGGTCGGCGGTCGCGGGCCGGTTGCCGCCGTAATCGCCGCCGCCCGGCCGGTCGCCCGCGCGGTTACCAGTGCCGGCGCGATCCGCTGCACCGGCACGGTCGCCCGCTGCGCCGCCGTAACCACCATCGCGCCCGCGATAGTCGCCGCGCGCGTCGGCGCCGCCCACCTTGTTGCCGTACTTCTCGCGGCTGGCGTTGTCGCGATAGGCGACACCCTGCCGGTGCTCCGGGCTGTGCTGCCACTTGCCGCCGGTGTTGACGTCGTTGCGGTTGTAGTTGCGGTCGATGTTGGTTGCCCTGTTGACGTTGATGTTCACGTCGCCGCCGCCCCAGTTGACGTTGCCGTAGATTGCGCCGGCTGCCGCGATGCCGACGCCCCAGGCGAAGCCTGCCGCGAGCGCACCGCCGGGGTAGTAGTAGGGCGGCGGCGGCCAGTAGTAAGGCGGGTAGGCCGCATAACCCCAGCCGCCGTAAACGACCGTCGGGTTACAGGCTGGCACGTAGATCACCTGCGGATTAGCCGGCTGGATCACGATCACCTGCTGCGAGCCGGCCTGCTCGACCGCGACCTTTTGCTGCTCATTGCTCTTCAGATTGCCGGCCTGCTGCGCCTTGACGCGCAGCCGCTGCACGGCGTCGAGCACAGCTTTCTGGTCGGCGAGGAAGGCATCGCCGAGTTTTTGCGTCCAATCGAGCTTTTCGTCCATCGGCGTGAGCACCTGCGGAAACGCGACCAGCGACTTCACGCTCACGTCCCAGGACTGGTCGGCCACCGCCTTGACCGCCGCATCGCCGGTGGTCTTGGGATTGGCCTTGACCCAGCGCGCCGCTTGCACCACCTCCAGCGGGTAGGTCGAGGCCATCAGCACCTGCGACAGCAGATCGTCCGGGTACAGCGCGATCGGTGCGACCAGCGCTTCGATTTCCTCGGGTTTGAAGGTGGGCTGCGCCGTCTGCGCCCGCGCCACGCCGCTCGCGGCGAATGCGCTGGCCAACAGGAAGATCAAAAAGCGCCGCACCAGCAGCGTGGCGGGCAGAGTCATCGGGCGACCTCCTAAAGCGGAATGAACGAACAGCGCAAGGATAGGCCGCTTTCGCGCAGGCGGTTTGCCCTTTGGTGCCACCGCCACCACCGGCCCTCGCGCAAACGTGTACCGATTGAGATGCCGCTCAAGATCGCCACGGGTCGACGACGTCGACCCCCGCAGCGAGGAAGGGCGCCGCGTCGCGCGTTGCCACGGTGTAACCGTGTATCGATCATCAGGGCAATCTCGTCGTTCCCGCGAACGACACTGGATACGCGCTCGCACGGGAGTGACGTGCCTTTACTGGCCGAGTGAAGCGGAGTTGGAGTAAAGCGCTTCGGTGGTCGGGCATCGAGCACGATCGTCTGAAGCGCGCCGGCCGCGCGGGCCTCTTGCCGCGCCGCAGGTCGAGTTCGACGCCGCCGAAGCGTCGTCCGAGTGCGGCTAGTTCGGAGCCGACCTTCAGGCGCGTGGGCGACCGGACCGCCGTTTCCAGAATCTCGCGAATCTCTGCCTCCATGCTTCGGCCATGGAGCGACGCGCGCTGCTTGAGGGCACGATGCGTCTCCTCGGGCAGGTTGCGGACGGTAACGACGAACATCGCAGATCTCGATCCGGCGCGGGCGGAAAGCGGCGAAAGCGACCGAGTCAGTGCGTCTTCGGTGGCGCGTGCGCCCGCCGACCTCAGCCCCGCGCCAACTCCGGCGGGCTGAACAGCGACTTGATCGTCGCCTTGCGGATGCTGCGGTCGTCGGGCACGGCGTACAGCACGGGGGTCAGCATCTCCTCGAAGATGCCGCGCAGGCTGCGCGCGCCGGTTTTGTATTCGAGCGCCAGTTGTGCGATCTGCTCGAAGGCGGTGCGCTCGATGGTCAGGTCCACGCCCTCGTTTTTCAGGATCGCGCGGAACTGGCGATACAGCGCGTTGCGCGGCTCGATCATGATGCGCACCAGCAGTTCGCGCGTCAGTTCGTGGAAGCGCGCCACCACCGGCAGCCGGCCGGTGAATTCCGGGATCAGCCCGTAGGCGAAGAGGTCGGTCGGCTTCACGCGGGCGTTCAACCGCTCAAGAATCTTGCCGTCCTCTTCGCTGGCGTCCGAGGTGTTGACGAAGCCAAAGCCGTGGTTGTTGGCCATGATCGCCTCCAGCCCGACAAAGGCGCCGCCGCAGACGAACAGCGCCTGCGTGGTGTCGAGGTACTGACCGCTGGCGAGTTTGACCTGCGCGCCCTCCATGATCTTGAGCAGCGCATGCTGCACGTTCTCGCCCGAGGTGGCGCGCGTCTCGCCCTCGCGCGCGCGCAGCTTGTCGATCTCGTCGATGAAGACGATGCCGCGCTGCGCCCGCGCCAGGTCGCCGCCGGCCTTGTCGATCAGCCGCGCCAGCAGCGCGTCGATCTCGTCGTTGACGAAGCGCGTCTGCGCCAGCGAAGTCGCCTCGGCGGTGGCGAAGGGCACGTCTAGGATGCGCGACAGCGTTTCGCACAGCAGCGTCTTGCCGGTGCCGGACGGGCCGATCAGCAGCACGTTGCTCTTGGCGATCGGCGCGCCGTCGCCGCCGCCCACCGCGATCTTGCGGAAGTGCGCGTAGACGGCCACCGCCACGGTGCGCTTCGCCTCGGTCTGCCCGATCACGTACTGGTCGAGCGCGGCGACGATCTGGCTCGGGGTGAACTTCAGGTCTGGCACGGTGTGGCGATCGGGCGGCAGTCAGGGCCGGGCCATCGTAACCCAGGCGCGGCGCCGCACCGCCGGTTCGCGTACGCTGCGGCTGCGGAGCCGATTCCGCGCACGGAGGGAAATCGATTGGCAAAGCCCAACTACGCATTCGCCAAGCGCCAGCGCGATCTGGCCAAGCAGCAGAAGAAGGCCGAAAAACTCAAGCGCAAGGCCGAGGCCGCAACGCCGCCCGCGCCGCCGCCGCCCGCCGAAGATCAGCCCGCCGACGCGACCAACCCGCGGAACAGCGCCGCATAGCGCCGCGCTGGCGCGGCCCAACTCACGTCGCTCGCCATGCCGCGCGCCTGCAACTGGCGCCAGACGGCCGGTTGGCGCCACAGCGCGGCGGTGTGGGCGAGCGCAAGCTCCAGCCGCTCGCGCGTGACCGGCGCAAACAGCACGCCGGTGGCGGCATCGGCGGCGAGCGCCATCTCGTTGGCATCGACCACGGTGTCGGCCAGCCCACCGACGCGCGCCGCCACCGGCACGCAGCCGTAGCGCAGCGCGGCCAGTTGGGTCAGGCCGCAGGGCTCGTAGCGCGAGGGCACCAGCAGAGCATCCGCGCCTGCTTGCACACGATGGGCGAGCGCTTCGTCGTAGCCGATCAGCGCGGCCACGCGACCGGGATAGCGCAGCGCGGCGGCGCGAAAGCCGTCTTCGAGCGCGGCATCGCCGGTGCCCACCAGCGCCAGTTGCGCGCCTTGATGCAGTAGCGCCGGCAACGCTTCGAGCAGCAGGTCGAGTCCCTTCTGCCACGACAGCCGACTCACCACGCCATAGAGCAACGCGTCCGGCGCGGAGGCGAGGCCCAGTTGCGCTTGCAGCGCGGCCTTGTTGGCGGCGCGACGTTCCAGCGTGGCCGCGTCGTACTTCTGCGCGAGGTGCGGATCGGTGGCGGGGTTCCACACGTCGGTATCCAGGCCGTTGAGGATGCCGCTCACCACGTCGGCGCGCTGGCGCAGCAGGCCGTCCAGCCCCATGCCGAACTCGGGCGTGCGGATCTCCGCCGCGTAGGTGGGCGAGACGGTGGTGATCGCATCGGCCAGCGCCAGCCCGCCCTTCAGATACCCGATGTTGCCGTAGTACTCCACGCCGTCGATCGCCCAGGACTGCGGCGGCAAGCCGAGTTCGGCCAGCAGCGCCTGCGGGAACTGCCCCTGGTAGCCGAGGTTGTGCACCGTCATCACGCTGCGTGGGCGCGGCGTGCCGCCGTAGTGCAAGTAGGCGGGCGCCAGCGCCGCCTGCCAGTCGTGCGCGTGCACGATGTCCGGCGCGTAGCCGGCCATGGCGCCGCGCCCGATGGCTGCCGCCTTCTGCGCCAGCGCGGCAAAGCGCTGCGCGTTGTCCGGCCACTCCTTGCCGTCGGGCGCGAGGTAGGGGTTGCCGACGCGCGCGTACAGGTGCGGCGCGTCGAGCACCAGCAGATCCAGGCCCGCCGCCTGCGCCGCGCGCAGCCGCGCCGGCGCGCCGAACAGATCGGCAAACTCGTGCACGGTGGACGCGTCGCCGGCCGCCGCCAGCACCGCGGGGTAGCCGGGCAGCAGTGTGCGCACGGCGATGCCCTCAGTCGCCAGCGCCAAGGGCAGCGCGTAGGCCACGTCGGCCAGGCCGCCGGTCTTGACGAAGGGGTACAGCTCGGACACCACCGCCAGCACGGCGAGCGGCGCTTGCGCGGAGGACGTTCGACGAAGGGCCATGCGCGGCAATCTCAAAGGTGCATCATATCGGCGTGGCGCACGGCGCCGACTCCGGAGAACACGATGGCCAGACTGTGGATCGCCAACCTGCCGCCCGAGGCAAGCGACGACGAGATCGACGAGTTCCTGCAGAAGTACGGCTTCCCGAGCTTCGACGGCATCGAACGCGTGCCCGGCGACGGCTCGCGCCCGGCGGCGATCCTCGACTTCCCGTCGCTCACCGAAGATCTGTTGCGCCGGCTGCAACCGCGCGTGCACGACGTGGCCTGGCGCGAGCACAAGCTTTTCGTCAGCGTCGGCCTGCCGGCGCGGCCCGAGCCGAAGTAGCCGCGGCGATGGGCCTCTTCGATCGGCTGTTCGAGCGCAAGCGGGGCCGCCCCGAGGCGGATGAAGGCGACATCGTCCAGTTCGCCGCCGAGCGCGCGGCCGAGATCGTCGATCCGCGGTTGAAGCTCGTGCCGCGCTACGTCGAGCGGCTGCGCCCGGCGCTGGAAACGACGATCGAGTACATCCGCGCGACCGTCGCGGGCCTGGGCGCACCGCGCGAGGCGAGTGCTGCCGCGTGGAGTACCGACCCGACCATTCGCGCGGTGTTTGCGCGCGCCGACGACGTGGCGGCGGTCGTCTCGCGCGCGCGCGAGGTGCAGAAGTTCTTCCGCCAGAACGCGGCGGCGAGCGAAGTCTTCGCCACGCTCGGCATGGCCTTCGAAGAGCGCACGGTGCTGGCGCCGGCGCTGGTCGATGGCGTGCTGCGGCAGGACGTGGCGCGCACGCAGTTGTCCTTCGGCGATCACCGGGTCGCCGTGGTCGGCGCCACCGAACTGGAGTT
Organism: Burkholderiales bacterium; assembly: GCA_021298875.1. GTDB lineage: Bacteria > Pseudomonadota > Gammaproteobacteria > Burkholderiales > Burkholderiaceae_F > JAJTHJ01. The sequence continues at coordinate 12,522 of JAJTHJ010000226.1, forward strand.
CCGCCGTGCCATCGGGCACCTGATGTTCAACCAGTACCTGCTGAACACCGCGGCGCGCCTGGCCGGCCAGGACAAGCAGCGCAAAGACCTGACCGTCACGCGCAGCCTGTTGCGCGCCAAGCTGCGGATGCTGCAAGGGCGCGAGGCGACGCTCGCCGACGAGTTGGCCGACGGCGAATCCGCCGACCCGGTGGCCGCGATCGCCGATCTGGAGCGGCAACTGGAGCGCACCGACGAAGCCTTCGAAGACCTCGGCGGCGGCGTCGATGCGCTGGAAAAGGAGTTCGAGATCCTGGCCCAGACGCTGTCGCATCCCGGCCAGAGCGTGGAGATCGCCGAGCGCCGGCTGCGCATCGATCACTACAACACGGTGCAGACCGACGGCGGCGGCGACGAGATCGAGTTCTCTGTATTGCGGATCGCCACCGACCCGCCGCGCACCCGCGCCGCGATCCTGGTGCGCTTTGCGCGCACCGACCTGCGCGCCGGCGGCCTCAACTTCGGCGCCGCCGAGCGCGCGCTTTGATGGGAGCAACGACGATGCAAAACGCCTACGGCTTCGGCAAGACCGTCGCGCTGAGTTACGAACAAGCGCTTGAAAAGGCGACCGCCGAACTGCAAAAGGAAGGCTTCGGCGTGTTGACCGAAATCGACGTGGCCGCCACACTCAAGAAGAAGCTCGGCGCCGACATGCCGCCCTATAAGATTCTCGGCGCCTGCAACCCGCCGTTTGCGCACCGCGCGCTGGCGGCCGAACCGACCATCGGCCTGCTGCTGCCCTGCAACATCGTCGTGCGGGTGGACGCGGCGGGCGCCACGCAGGTCGAGTTCATGGACCCGGCGGCCATGCAGAAGATGAGCGACAGCGCCGAGCTGGCCGCCGTGGCCGCTGAGGTACGCGCGCGGTTGCTGCGCGTGATGGACGCGCTGTAGTCGCCGGCGGATGGAAGCGCTCGCCGTCATCCTGGTCATCGCACTGTCCACCTGGTTGACGGTCGGCTGGCGCGGGCGCTACTGGCGCAAACGCGTCGCGCGTTGGGCGGACAGTGAGGGCGTGCAACTGCTGCACTGTCGCGCCGCCAAGCGCCGGGAAGGACTGGCGCGCTCGGCGCCGACGGAAGGCCAAAGCGTCTTCCGCGTCCGCGTGTGCGACCGCGACGGCGCGGTCAAAGAGGCTTGGCTGACCTTCGGGCGGCCGGCCAACCGCGGGTCGGCGCCGGATGATTTGATCGACGTGACTTGGGATCGTTAAGCGGCGCGTTCGCCGTCGCTGCGGGCTGCTATCTTTCCACCGACCGATGCTCCAATGAAACCCTCACTCAGGCTTGAAGCCAATCGGGCCGCCGTCCGCGCGGCGGCGGCTCGTTATCGCGCCGCCAACCCGCGGGTGTTCGGCTCAGTGCTGCACGGCACCGACGGCGACGGTAGCGACCTCGATGTCCTCGTCGACGCCCTGCCGGGTGCCACGCTGTTCGATCTCGGCGCCTTGCACGCGGAGCTGGAGCAACTGCTTGGCGTTCGCGTCGAATTGCTGACTCCCGGCGACCTCCCTCCCAAGTTTCGCGACCGCGTGTTGCGGGAAGCCCGCCCGATATGAGCGTCGGCAGGCAAGCCGACTATCTCCAACACATTCGGCAGGCGGCTGAGGAGGCCTGCTCCTTTGTCGCGGAGCTCAGCAGGGAGGACTTCCTGCAGGATCGGCGCACGCAGCGCGCCGTCGTGATGAGCCTGATCGTGATCGGCGAAGCGGCCACCCAGTTAATGGATCGGTACCCCGAGTTCGTCGCCGCTCATGCCGCCGTGCCTTGGCGCAGCATGCGCGGCATGCGCAACCGCATCGCGCATGGCTACTTCGACATCAACTTGAATATCGTTTGGGAAACCGTCCGCACGGCGTTGCCCGACCTGCTCGCCCAGCTGCCGCGCGAGTAACGGCTACTTCTTCACCGCCGGCGCCGCCGCGCAATGCGCGCCGGTGTCGTTCGCCGGCTGGCCGATGGCCCAAGGCGGCGGTTCGGCAAAGCGGTTGTGCGGCGTGCTCGCCAGCCAGTCGAATACGACGAAGGCGGCCACCGCCAGCCACAAGGCCGCCGCATAACGCAGCGCGCGCCGGTTCATGCCTTGAGCCCCAGCCAGGCGCGCAGGCGCACGCCGACCAGCGAGCCAGCAAACGCCAGCGCAAACCACACCCAGCCATGCAGGCTGCCGCTGGCGATGCCGGAGAAGTACGCGCCGACGTTGCAGCCAAAGGCAAGCCGGCTGCTGTAGCCCAACAGCAACCCGGCCACGACCGCGGCCACCCATTGCCGCGGCGTGGCCGTCACGGGCGGACAGGCTTTGCCGATCCGCTCAGCGGCGATGAAGGCGCCGAGCAGCAGGCCGAGATTGGTGATCGAAGTGGCATCGGTCAACAGCGATGCGTGAATCTGCGCCTGCTGCGCTTCGCGCCCCCAGAACGCGTTGGCGCTCAGATCGGCGCCGAGCCAGGTGGCGACCTTGGCGCCCCACAGCCCCAAGCCGTAGACGATGCCCCAAGGCTGGCCGGCGATCAGCAGATTCAGCAGCGCAAAGAACGCGAGCAACAGCGCGCCGACGTACACCGCGCGACCCCGCCAGCGCGTGCCGGTGGCGCGGCGGAACTTCCAGAACAACGCGGCCAGTACACCCAGCACCGCTGCTTGCGCGAGCACCGCGCCGGCGGCGCCCCAGTGGTCGTGCAGCGAGACGGACGGCAGCCTGCCGAGCGCCAGCCACCAGTCCAGATGCAGGCTGCCGAAGAAGCTGCCGATCACAAAACCTGGCAGCACGACGAGGCTGAACAGATTGCCCAGCCCCGCCTTGTACAGCGTGCCCGAGCCGCAACCGTCGGCGATCTGCATCACGGCACCAAAGACGAAGGCGCCGATCAACAAACTCACCGACAGCGGGCCGGCGGCGCCAGCCAGCTCGTCATGGCCGGCCAGCAGCGGGATCGTGACCACCATCGCCGCACCGATGGCGACGAACTGCGCCAGCACGCCCGTCGGGTCGCGGTCGCGAATCCAGGCGCGCCAACCGGTGGTGAAGCCGAACGCGTAATGCGCCAGCACCGCGCCAAAGCCGATGCCGACTGCAAACAGCGCGCCCTGCCGCAGGCCGACCGTCCACGTCACGGCGAGCCACGCGGCGATGGCGAGCGCATAGAGCGGGGCCAATGAAGCGCGGGCGGCCGTGGGGGAATGGGCAATCGTCACGGACGACATTTTGGATGAGTCTTGCTTGGCAACCCCTCTCGGTGCCGTTTCGTCACGAGAGTCAGCGGCATCACTATTGCCTACGGTCTTCCCTCACCCCATCCCCTCTCCCGGAGGGAGAGGGGCTTGAAACCCTCTCCCCCCGGGAGCGGGTGGCGCGAAGCGCCGGGTGCGGGAAGACCACCTCGCACGGGACAGCGTTTCGTGGCACGGTGAGGTCAATTCGCCAACGCCTGCTTGATCTGCATCCAGAACTGCGCGAGCCGCCCCGGCACGCTGTCCATTGGCAATCCCGCCTGCGACCAATCGACCATCGACTCCGGATACAGCCGCACGTCCTTGTGCCCGAGCACTTCGGACAGCACGAACCAGTTGGTCGCGGCCCAGTGGCCGGTGTTGCAGAAGGACACCGTGGTACCGCCGTCGTCGGCGATGCCCAACTCACGCGCGATGCGGCGCGCTTCGTCGGCATCGACCATCACTGCGCTCTCGCCCTTGAACCAGACCGCGTTGTCCACGTTCTTCGCGCCGCGGATCGTGCCCGGCGTGCGCGCGGCGGCGTGCTTGGTTTCGCCGGCGAAGAACTCGGCCGGCCGCGCATCGAGCAGCCGCGCCGAGCCGCCGAGCGCCTGCTGCACATCGGCGCGGGTTGCGAGGTACCTGCCGTCAAACTTCAGTTCGAACGGCGCGCCCAGCGCATCGACCACCTCGGTCGTCACCGGCAATCCGGCCGCGCGCCACGCGGCCATGCCGCCGTTCAAGATCGACACCTCGCGCACGCCGCCGGCGCGCAGCGTCCAGGCCACACGCGCGGCGGCGCCGAAGTCGGTCGCATCCGCGCCCTCGAACACGACCACCACCGGCGTGTCGCGATCCACCCCCAGCGACTGCACGAGCTGCGACAACTGCTCTGCCGGCAGCAGTTTGCCGGGGTTGTCCTTCGGCCCGCGCCACTGCGGATAAGGCGCCGACTGCGCACCGGCGATGTGGC